>NZ_JAHGAC010000014.1:0-249685 GCF_030248355.1 Vibrio sp. B172a
GTTTCTCGTTTCTCTAGATAAAAAAGCGCCACTCAAATTGAGTGGCGCAAGCACTTTTACCTTAAACACCAAGCATTATGGTGCAGTGTCGATCTCTACTGGTAGGTAGTGTTTTGGTTCTAGCTTCAACCATTCAGGAAGCACCGTACCAATCGAGATGGATGACCACGTACCTGAAAGTACGCCAATAAACATCGCTGTTGAGAAGCCAGCCAGAGCCGAGCCGCCCATAATCCACAACGCCCCAACAGTGATCAGAGTCGTACCTGATGTCACCATTGTACGAGAGAATGTCGCCAATACCGCTTCGTCGTTGATTTGCTCTGTTTTCCAGTTTTGCTTAGCCACCAGCAGTTCACGAATACGGTCTGCGATGATGATCGAGTCATTGAGCGAGTAACCAAGGATCGCCAGAATAGCCGCAAACACCGTTAGGTTGAACTCCATTTGTGTAATCGCAAAGAAGCCTAATACCAAAATAACGTCGTGGGCTAATGCGAATAGAGAACCACTCGCTAAACGCCATTCAAAGCGGAAACATAAGTAACCAAGAATCGTTAGTACCGATACTAATAGTGCCAAACCACCTTGATCGAACAGGTCTTGACCCACTTGAGCACCAACGATGCTGTTACTCACCACATCCACTTGGTGTGAAATAGGCTTAAGCACATCAGCTACGCTCGGTAGTGTTTGACCTTCTGCAGGCGCGGAGTAGCGAATCACCCAACGGCCATCTTCACCTGAGCGTGTTACTGATGTTGATTCACCAAGCTTAGGTTGAAGTGCGTTAAGCAGATCATGGTTAGTCAGTTGTTTATCGACTTTCACTTCAGTAACCATACCGCCAGTGAAGTCTAGACCTAGGTTAAGCCCTTTCATACCAAGAGCAACCAGAGCAATAATCGTTAGAATTACCGATACTACAGTCGTGAAGTAACGAATCTTGCGGATATTTTGTTTTAGCATTTCGACCATGATTAAACCCTCACATCACGACGGCCATCGCGGCCCCAAATTAAATTGATCATTGCACGAGAAGCGAATACGCCAGTAAACATACTGGTCATCAGACCCAAGCCTAGCGTTAGCGCAAAGCCTTGGATCGGACCGTTACCAATCGCGTATAGAATCACGGCAGTGATCATGGTGGTGATGTTGGCATCAAGGATAGTTGCGAATGCACTGTCGAAGCCTAGGTCGATCGCTTGAGCGAAACTGCGACCTTCACGCATTTTATCTTTGATACGTTCAAAGATGATTACGTTGGTATCTACCGCCATACCGACAGTCAGAACCAAACCGGCAATACCAGGAAGCGTTAGCACGGCACCAGGAAGCAGTGCGATTAGACCAAGCAAGCAAAGCATGTTTGCACACAAAGCCACGTTCGCAACCCAACCAAGACGGCGGTACCAAAGAGCCATAAACGTCAGAGTTAGACCCATACCAAGTGCAAGAGCAGCAAAACCGTTTTGGATGTTTTCTGCACCTAGAGAAGCACCAATTGTGCGTTCTTCAACAATGGTTACTGGCGCAGTAAGAGAACCCGCACGTAGAAGCAATGCAAGTTGCTGTGCTTCATCCATGCTGCCCGCACCTGTGATGCGGAATTGGCTACCAAGTTGAGACTGGATAGTTGCAACACTGATGACGCGCTCACTACGCTCAGTCATACCACGTTCGTCAGTTTTGTACTCGCGGTATACAGTCGCCATTGGTTTGCCGATGTGTGTTGCAGAGAAGTCACTCATCTTCTTACCACCCGCGTGGTCTAGAGAGATGTTTACTTCAGACATGCCCATTTTATCGACGCCCGCACGCGCGTTTACAATGTGCTCACCTGTTAGTACTGGACGCTTAGTTAGGATTACTGTGCGGCCATCGTTGTCTTTCAGAACGAGATCTTGGCTACTACGTGCTTGACCTGCGTCTTTTACTTCGTAGAACGCAAGACTTGCTGTTGCACCGATAACGTTTTTCGCTTGAGCAGGGTCTTGAACACCAGGAAGCTCAATACGAATGCTCTCTTTACCTTGGCGTTGAACCAACGCTTCAGTAATACCCAACTCTTCGATACGACCACGCATGATCTTCAAGTTTTGTTGAAGTGTCGTGGTTTGGAATTCTTGGATGTTTTGTTCACTTGGTTGAAGTTCAAAACCACGGTCTGAACTTGTCATTGTCCAACCTGGGTAGTTCTGACGAATGAACTGGCTCGCCGCTTTTAGGCCCGCTTCGTTTTCGCTGTTTACTGCGATGTGGTTGTGCGCTTCTGCACGAACTTGAACGCCACGAACACGATCTTCACGAAGGCTTGCTTTGATCTCGTCAACGAGTGCATCACGTTGTTCTTCGAAAGCTTTGTTCACATCTACGTTCAGTAGGAACTGCACACCACCGCGAAGGTCGAGACCAAGTTTGATAGGGCTAAAGCCCATTTCATTCAACCATTCAGGCGCAACAGAAACGTAAGAGAACGTAATGTTGTCATCTTTGTCTAGCTGTTCGTTAAGCAATGCACGCGCTTTACTTTGTGCGTCTTCGCCATCAAAAACGATGGTGGTTTTGCCATCTTTCTCAATGATCTTAGACGCAGGAATGTGGTGTGTTTTCAGCAATTGGTCTAACTGAACCACAGACATTGCGCTGTTGTTTTGGTCAGCAAACGTCACCTGAATAGAAGGCTGCTCACCAAACCAAGTTGGAATGGCACTTAAGGTTAAAATGATAATGGTCGTGATAAGTACGACGTATTTCCATGCTGAGTAATGATTCAGCACTTTTCTGGTTTTTTGTGGTTTTGGTGTTTTCTTCATGTAAACATCATCCCTTCACTAAACAGTGAAGTTTTCAATAATTGGATTCAAGACACGACAAAACGCTCACCTGACTAAAATGCAGGTACAGAATGCCCAGAGCTTCAATCGCTCTGTCGAAGAGTTGTCGTGTTAAGAACGCACAAGATGTGCAGAGTGATGGTGCTTACGCAGAAAACTGACTATTGAGAGCGACGTACATGGCATTGGTTTCTTTCCAGCCGGAAAGACGATGGTCGCTTGCGAAGTGATTAAATACGGATTGGTTTTGACGCCAGCTGATGTCCATTAGGCTATAAGCGTAGCCAGCATCAGCGTAGAAAGGCGCATTTAAATCGCCAATGAAATCAATGTGTTCATCGTCGATATTCTCACGCAGATGCGATGTCCAGCGCTGAGAATTAAAGATGGCCAGTGAATCTTGAAGCGCATGCCCTTCAGAAACTGGAGACTGCGTGCTTTCTTCAGTCAGTTCAGAGAAATCAACCGGAGAGTTCGACGCAGAGCTGCTCGCCGTAAATGGCTGCAGTTTAGAAAAGTGAGGCAAATAGGATTTTTGTTCTGTTTGTGCAGCCGACGCCTGCATTGGCGACAAAGCCATTGCAAGAAGCAACAAAAACAGTTTTCTAACGTAAATCCAAGGCATGATAGCTCACTTAAAACAAAACGAGCCGAGTTCTTCAACTCAGCTCGGAGATAGTATTCCTATTGCTTATACTTAACAACTAAAAAGTTATAAATCTCTGTTTTCAATCGTGGAAAGCAATGGCCACAAGGGTTGAGGCTACATTCATCGATAAAATATTTCGCCTTTATCCACATCTAGGTAGATTTTGTTTTCTTGTTCCAGCCCGCCACAATAGATGAAATACACGTTACGCTTCTTATAGGTAACTGAGCGAACCCAACCACCGAGCTCTTCGAAATCACTAGGGTCACAGGTTTCATCATCAAGCAATTGCTGCGTTTTGTTGCGGAACATATCTAAATGCGTTTTTAAATCGTCTGATTTTTGCAGGTAGCCATCCAAGATTTCCAAACGCTCTTGTTCTTTGATAACTGGCTCTGCATCAGACAGCCCTTTTGAATCCACCCACTCAGCAGTTTCTTCACCACCCTCTTCATACACGATGTAATCTGATAAACGGAACCAACCATCGGCTTTTTCAAGCACAGAGACTTTCTCACCTTTGTAGAGAGTATCAACGATTAAGGCTTGGTTCTCCGGCTTGTTGTACACGTTAATGCGTCGCTCAGTCACGTAGTATTCGGTGATTTCCGGTGCTGGAGCTTCGAGATCCATGATCGGCTTTGGCTTTTCTTCTGGCTCGCTTGGTTGCTCAGGCTCTGGCTTTTGCTCAACCACTGGCTCGTCTTTTTGCATAAAGAAAAAGTAGTACCCGGCTCCTGCTCCGCCTAATAGAAACAAAATGGCCAACGCTATCAGGGCTTTCTTCATGTTCGATTCCTTTTTTGTTCCTTATGCAGTAGACGCTTCCACACTAACTATACTGATAGAAGATGCATAGCTGACGCGAAACCAATTAACGTGAAAACAAATAATTTCAAAACCAATAATCGTAAAACCATACATTCCAAAACAATGAACCTGAAAGCCATAAGCATGAAAAGAATGATGAACAAGTTCAGTTGGATATTGCTACTCCTGCCTTTTCCCGCTTTGGCAAATCTTCAATGTGATCACGCATCGTGGAATGACAATCTTACCCAATTCAACCGTTTAGAGTCCAACTACAATGAGCATGCAAATTTGTTTAATGAGAGGTTGAGAGAGCACAATGAGCACCAGTTGCTCTCACAAACCTTCTCAGTTGATGAGCTCACCAATCTTTGGCGAACCCCTTCCAATAAAACCATGTTGAAAAAGCAATTGTTGGAGTCCAAAGAGCAACAACAAGAGTTTATTGAGATGTCGCGTTCCATTAATGCCTTGATGCACCACTCACAAAACATCGCAGAGAATTGGAAACGTATTGTTTTTTACTGCCAGAAAGGGGGTTCCAAATCGAATGAAATTTCCGCCAACTGGTATCTCACCAACACCCTTGAGATGCAGGAAGAGTTCCGCGTTTTAGCGGGTAAATATCTCACCTTAGCTAACCAATACGGTAAAGAAATCGAAGTGATAAATTACGCAAAAAATGTTTCCGATTAAATCTGTTCATATTGGGATTGTTCCCTTTTTAAAATTGAGCAATTAATAGACAAACAGGTCAAATAATAGAGATGTACGTCACAATAACGCTTTACTTGCGACCAGTTTTTGGGTAATTTACCCATTAACAAAATTTAATATAAAGTCACATTTGGCTGGAGATGATGCTAAACCAATGGTTATCAATCGTTTAAGTAACAGGGATTGTCCTAATGCTACCAGAGCCAAGTTTTTGTCAGTAGTTAGGCACGTTAAAGAGTTTGGTTCAATCAGTGATTTGGACCTTTGTAAAATCTTTGGAGAAACAATTTGGAGCGATGGGAGGGAATACCATTCAGCCGCGTTCTCATTCAAGGTTGATAGACACACAGGCAACTGTGAGATCTCAAAATACAAATACCAATAAGGCTTAAAAGAATACGCAAACGGAGGCAGGAAACTGGCTCCGTTTTTTATTGCGCGCTATTTGCTCAGCTTAGGCATCACCACCGTGAAATCGTGGTCGGAATATCCTTCAATGAGATAACTCCTTTCACTCAGCAATTTGCAGTAACGCAACACGCCCTCTTTATTATGGGATTCTAGTAATCTCATGCTCGGTAGTTTGGTCTCATCCAGAAGATTAAACGCACATGCGATGTTCGCCGCATGATACATCTTCTCTATCATCTCTACTGTATGATTCGGGTTTGCCGACTGGTAATTCAATGAACCCGAAGCAATCACGTAGTCCAACTTTGGCAACACCAATTTCGAAAAGTCACCACGAATAAATTGAGTCTTTGTCCGGAAACTGCGCTTGCGAGACTCCGCGACAAACTGTTTTTGCTGATCGATGCCAACATAAAGGCTTGGGCTGCTGCCCTTTTGTTCGATGAACGTCAATAAGTCTCCATAACCACACCCAATATCAAGAACGCTTTTGCCATCTAACTCTAGATCCCGGCATAGAGCTTCAAAGCGCGTGATTTGGCTAAAAGTGTCTTGCCAACCAAGTGTTCTCGCTTTGTCGTCACCAAACTGCTTGTGTCTTTTGCGGTGATAGTGTGCGATCCGTAATCTATCGAGCCACTTCATAATGCCTTATTACCTTTGTATGGGTTAGCCGTGAATCGCCGTATTTATGAGTAAATTGGCAGGTTACCATTGCCCTTCACTTGGCGGATGGCCAGATGCGTGTGGATGTCTTTGACGTTTTCAAGTCGTTGTAGTTTACGCGTGAAAGCTTCGTACCCAGTGAGATCTTTACTCACGACCTCTAACAAGTAGTCATAAGCGCCAGAAACTACATGGCATGAAATCACCTCTTCCATATCGCTAATCGCTTGTTCAAAATCATCAATAGAGGTCGCTTGATGGTTGTTTAGACTGACTTCTACGAACACTGTCATCGCAATCCCGGCTTGTTCGCGAGAAATTATTGCACGGTAACCACTGATCACGCCCTCTTGCTCTAGGCGTTTTATTCTTCGCGCGCAAGGCGAAGCAGAAAGCCCAACCTTATCCGCGAGCTCGCTTGTCGTCATTGTGGCGTTTTGTTGGATCAAATCCAATAACAGTCGATCAATTTTATCCATTACACCTTCCCTGCCAAATTTCACCAAACAATATTCATTCTAAGATGAAAATCGCTAAGTTCTAATTATATTCGGTCATATTTTGCCACCATTGAGCGTCACTTTCATTCGATAATTAACACATTATTTACAAACGCACGGAACGCCTTATGGCACTTGGATACGCCGCAATCATCACAACGTTATTTCTTTGGTCAGGCTTTTTTCTCTCACTACGCGGAGGCGCGATATCAAACCTTCAACCCGCCGACATTGCGTTAGCGCGCTTTCTTATCCCTGCCATTGTGCTGCTTCCATTCGTTCTAAAGTCTTTGGATAGCATCCGTGCTGTACCGAGCAAATACTTGCTGGGCATCGTTGTGGGCAGCGGTCTGCCTTATCTCCTGGTCGCTGGTACAGCGATGCACTTTGCGCCCGTCTCTCATGGCAGTGCACTTATCCCTGGCACATTGCCGCTATTTGTCTCTGCGATCGCAGTAGTGTGTTATCAACAACCGTTAAGTCAACATCGCATTATCGGCTTATCCGCAGTTTTACTCGGCATCCTGATCTTCTTGTTATCTAACGTAGGTGTAGAATACAACTGGCTGCAATTAAAAGGGCATCTTCTATTTTTGGTTGGCAGTTTGATGTGGGCAGGCTTCACCATCAGTGCGCGCGTCGCCAATTTGAGTGCATATGTTTGTGCTGGGTTTGTTTCTCTGATTTCATTTGCACTACTGATCATCGCGGTTGGTTTTGGCTGGCTTGATAGCTACCTTGCAACAACGCCTGTCAATCAGTGGCCTTGGAATGAGTTGTTTGGTCACTTGATACTACAAGGCATAGGCGCAGGCTTGTTGGCTTCGTTCACCTTCCTTTACGCAGTCAGAACCATAGGTGCAGAAGCCAGTGCGGCATTTGGGTCACTCACGCCCGTATTAGCAACGTTATTAGCAATTCCTGTCTTTAACGAACAACCAGATACTCTCACTTGGTGTGCGCTGCTGTTCGTTACCTGCGGAAGCATCGTCGCAAGCAATGTTCTGATGAAACAAGATCCTAGCCAAAATTATCAGCCTCCCGTTCACAGATAAGAATAAAACTGCATAACTTTTCATCTCGCCTATTGAAAGCAAAAACGGCGATTTGATAACCTGTCTGGATAATAAATTAAAACGTCAGAAGTTATGCCATCCACTCATACTAAAGATGAACTGAATAAATTCCTAAAAACAGGGATGCGACTCTCAATTAACTTTGAGTTTGGTCAGGACGAAAAGTACATTTACGCTGCGACCTATCTGGGACTAAAAGAAAACGCTTATATCATTCTCGATATACCAACGCGTCTGCTAGAAGAACAAGCGCTAAGAAAGCTCAGCAACGTAGATGTGGTTATCCGCGGAGTGTCAGACACCGATCTTGGGCATGTTGTCGCTTTCAAAACGAGTGTGTTGATGAACTTAGTTCGTCCTTCGCCATTGCTGTTTATTCGAATCCCTGCAACGTTTGCAACGAAGCCAGTACGAGAGCATGAGCGCTATAAATTGCAGCTCGATTGCGCGATCGACCACATGAGCAATAAATACGATGGCTGTTTGGTCGACTTCTCACTTTCTGGGTGTGGTATATCCACTCTAATTGAACCAGAGTTTGCCGTTGGGGATAGAATCACGATTGAGTCCCCTCTAAGTGGCTACATTGATGAAGACAACCGCTGCTCTATCGCCAATATCAAGAAGCTACAAAAAGGCTGGATTGTTGGGGTTAAGTTTGAAAAGCCTCTCGATATGACGGAAGCACTTAAGAATGAACTGCTAGAGCAATCTTTTTCGGCCAGCACTATTTAAGATTTGGCAAACAATCAGATACAAAAAGGGAGCATTTCGCTCCCTTTCTCTTTTTCATTATGTTCTTTCAAGCAAGAACCGCTGCTTAAAATCGACAAACGCCTCATGTAATGCGTTTTCTTTTATCGGCTTAAGTAAGACATAGTTCGCGCCTGCTGCCATAAACGCATCGCTGGTTTCCTTCGCGGTATCCGCTGTACACGCATAGATTGGCGTGCCTAAACGTAAGTTCTGACGAATCTCATGTGTTGTCTCGATACCACCAAGGTGCGGCAACTGGTTATCCATCAAAATGAGGTCATAGGTGTTATCAGCAAGAAACTCCATCGCTTCCAAACCATCTTTCGCCCAATCCACCTGCATCTTGTACTTCTTACAGAAAGCCTGAAGAATAAACGCATTGGTGTGGTTGTCTTCCACCAAGAGCACTTTCAAACTCTCATCGAACAAGAGTTCTGGCTTAACACGTTGACTGACCTCTAAAGGCCTCAATACGCGTTCACGATCCTTCACTGGGAGCGTCACAACAAACGTGGTCCCCACCCCTTTGCTACTGCGAACTTGAACGTCACCTTCTAGCATGTCGACAAGGTTCTTCACGATGGTCAAACCTAGGCCGCTTCCGCCGTACTCACGTGTGGTCGTTGCCTCTTCCTGCACAAAAGGTTCAAACATTTGATCTAGTTTGTCGGATTCAATACCAATACCCGTGTCGGTGATTTCCACCACCAAAACGCTGTTATCTGCGCCGTAGAATTGCTCCAGTTCGGCATTCAAGCGAATCGAACCAGAAGGAGTGAACTTAACGGCATTGCTCACCAAGTTAAATAAAATCTGGTTGAGACGAACTTGGTCAGTGAAGATCTCGACATTCGGATCAAGTTTGTTCTCAATAACCAACTCGACCCCTTTGTTCGCACAGATTGGACGGTAGATGTTCTCCAACGTCCGCATCGTGTCCGTGAACGAGAATGGGTGTTTCTGAATATTGAATTTACCCTGCTCTATCTTCGAGAAATCAAGAATGTCGTTCAATACCGCCAACAGATGTTCGCCACTGTGACAAAGTACGTCGATTTGATTCTTCTGTTCTTCCGTTTCTACTGAATCCTTAAGCAACTGAGCAACACCAAGAATGCCGTTGATAGGCGTGCGGATTTCATGGCTCATCTTGGCAAGGAAATCGGCTCGTGCTTGCGCTGATTTCTCCGCTTCACGACGAGCAATATTACTCTGCTTTTCGGCTTCGATAAGCGTTGTAATGTCTTGGCCTTGAACGATGATGCCACTGATATCGCCATCAACACGAATTGGTGACAAGTTCCAACGGTAGATCTTGTTACCGATAGGCACATTAACGCCCGTCAATGTCGCGCCTTGTGCGGCCATCTTGAGGTGTGGCGTCAGTTTGTCTTTAAAGCCTTGGAATACCGGATGCATCGTTTCATGGTCGTCTTCAATCACTAACTCTTTGCGCGCTGCAGGGTTCATTTGAATCAAGATGCTTTCTTCAGACCAAACCATGATTGGAGATAGCGCAAAATTAAACAGGTCTCGGAACGACTTTTTCTGTGCTTCTAGTTCTTCAAAGGTACTTTCTAGGGTTGAGCCTATGTGATCAAACTCTTCGATATCCGAGCCACCAAATCGTTCAAACCCCTTCTCCTCTCGCGCAGAGCGAGTATAGGACATCAAAGATTCCAACTGAGCCGCCACTTTGCTTTCAATCCACTCTTTGGTCATGAGCGCAATCATGATCATACCGATGATAGAAGCGAGCATGGCCAAAATGTGTTGGATTTGTAACGTCACGACGCTTTGGTTGTCTTGTACCGTCAACAGGCAAAGCTCGGTCGTCACCGCATTCACTTCAATTGGCGTTTCAATCACCAGCAGTTTATCGAGCCTTCTGTCTGAAGCTTTACGGTGCAGCACGTCCACCACATCATAAGGCTCATCACCAATCAAAGAGTTAGCCAGAGGAACGTTATTGGCAATCAAGACGACGTTATCGACGTTACTCTCGCTCTTGAGTTTTTCCATCAACGCAAAGTTGTTGTCCAACACAACGGCATTGAACGAAAAGCCAAGCACCTCGCCAGTTGGTGGGTCTAATACAGGTACTCGACGAATCAGCATGTGCCTTGACCCAATAGAGGTCATCACATTCACGTAGTACCAGTTGTTGCTAAAGGTCACTCGATTAGCAAGGCTATCCAGAATCAGGTCATTCACACCATAGAAGTGTGCATTGCCATCGTCCCAAATGATGCCTTTGTGATCGGTCAGAAAGCGAAATTCTGGTGTGTGTGACGGGTCACTCTGGTCGATGCTGAGAAAAAAGAAGTTGAGTGCATCCGTATTTCGACTGGTGTAAAAGTCACGAATCACTTCACTTTTGGAATTGCTGTCATGATGTATTTGAATCGCAGCAAAGTGGCTATCAAAAATATTGTGGATCAGTGCTGAGGTTTGTTGCTTCGTCCTGTCTACTTCTTGCCAGATTATCTGCTTGGAGAAGTAGTAGCTCTGAATGAAAATCCCTAGAATGATCGGAGCAAGAACAAGGATGATGATCTTTGTAATGAGCGTCGCCAGAGAGCGACGCTTTTTTATGTTTGATCGCGTTGTCGTCATCAATTATCTGAATATCTAAATGCACGCTTTTTAAGCGCTTCGATTCGTTCCGGTGAATCCGCCTTTGTGACAATTTCAAAGTCACCGGAGTATACGGTTGGCACTGGCTTTCCTTCCAAGTCCCACTTAATGGCTTCTGCCATGGCGATGCCAGTATCGTCATTCATACGCATGACGGTAATGTCTAAATCGCCTTTTTGAATAGCGTCTAGCTCAGCAGAGCCTCCACCCCATCCGTTAACCATAATGTCGTCACGACCCAACTCAGCCAATGCATCGACAGCGCCCAAGGCCACATCGGTCGAACACGCATAAATAAAATCAACGTCTGGGTGTTTCGCTAAACTCGCCTTCGCGGCCTCATAGCCGGATTGCTTAGTTGCTTTCGTGTAGTACGCTGATTGTAGCTCAAAGTTATTGTCACGGTTAACTTGGTGAATGAAAGTGTCACCTCTTACGTCGCTAATGTACCCTTCAGAAAAGTAAAGCACACTGTAATATGTGTGTTTTGGGAAGTACTTTCCGAATTCTGTTGCGAGTTCACGACTGCCTTCTGCGTGGTCGAACCCAACATATAAGAATGGCTGATGCTTATCCCATTCACGCACTGGTGTAGTGATATTTTGTAAGATTAATTTGGTGTTGGTGGAATCTAATACGTGCTCAACAAATTTACGGTGTCTTGTCGTATCAAGCGTGAAAATCAAATAATCGGATTTACTCTTCAGCGCCTCCATTAATGACAAGCTCTGTTGCTTAATATCGGCATTTGGTCGTGTAAATACTTGGTTGATTTGATAGTTGATATTCAACTTGTCTAATCGTTTTTCAAATGCAGCGATGTTTCTTACCCAGTAATCGGACACTTGTTGCCCTGGATAAACAACCGATATTTTGAGTGGACGCTTTTTGGCTTTAGAAAGCGGAACAGGACGCTCTCGAACGGCTTCCGCCAACGCATTGGTCAGTTTTCTCTGCTCAGGAAATTCATCTAAGAATTCTTGATATGCCCAGTACCCATTCAACACTTGAGTGGCGTGGGTAACTGGAGAAAAACTCACCATAGAAATTAAGGAAAATAGTAACGCTTTATTCATTTGTTGCTCATTTAGTTTTTTATGGAGCATGGAGCTGCTCTATTTTATTACCTAGCCGAGTCATCCTTTACCCTATTAATTTCATCTTCCATAAATTGTCCGTTTCTATATAAATATTTTTGATATAAAGCCGAACGGACATCAACGTATTATGTGGTACAAGCGCCCGAAATGATACCCACAAGCGCCAAAAATAAACCGCCATTTGAAGGCGGTTTATTTTTTGACATAATTAGTTATTAATTTAGAGGACAAACGTTGAACTAGCTGCACAATTTTGCACTTTTTGACCGATTGAGGGTTGTACTTGCTAGATTTAACTCAAACGCCTATCAAGCAACTGGATGATCTCTTAGCGTTGTTATTTACGCGTTTGAAATGCAAGCAATTGGTCTTCACATACCTGAATATCCGCGCTTTTTTGCACCAACAGTTCTTTCTTCGTCTTGGTAAGCTGCTTGATGAAATATTCAGCCTTCATTGCCATGCTTTTGTTCTCAAAAGAACAGGACCACTCTAACGTTAGCGGCCCTTTTCCTTTTAAGGCTTTCGCGCCTTTCCCGCTCTCGTGCTGCTTGAAGCGTCGCTCAACGTTATTCGTCACACCGCAATACAGCGCATTGCGGTTATTACGAATCAGGTAGACGCTCCAGTTCTGCTCGGCAGTCTCACTCATGAAAGTAGAGATTCAACCTGCTCTTTTAGCGCTGCAAGCTCTTCACGAAGTTCCGCGACTTCTTGTTCTAATTGAGCAATACGCTCAGAACCCGCAGAAGAAGGGGCTGCACTTGCTACTGCTAACTCACTCACATCCACTTCACCGCAGAATAGGTGCATGTAGCGTGATTCACGTTTGCCAGCTTCACGAGGAAGTTTAACCACAAGTGGACCTTTCTCATCACTTGCTAGATGCTCAAGTACGTTTTCGACTTCTTTTACATCATTGAAAGTAGCCAGACGATTAGTACGAGTGCGGATTTCACCTGGAGTTTGCGCGCCACGAAGCAACATGCAGCATACGATGCCCTTTTCTTGCTCCGTCAGTTTTAGATCGCCAAATTCAGTATTGCAGAATCGATGTTGGTATTTGCTCACGCGGCTGTTAAAACCACTTTCGTCGCTGACTAGACGGCGTTCAATTAGCGCATCAACCGCATCCAGTACATCGGCTTCGGATAGCGACATTACTGGTTCGCGGTTACTTTTTTGGTTACATGCGTTAGTCAGCGCGTTAAGGCTTAGAGGGTATTGGTCGGGGGTGGTCACTTCTTTTTCGATTAAGCAGCCAATTACTCGTGCTTCAATTGCCGTTAGCTCAACTTTCATAATGCATTTCCTTATTATTGTTGCATTTGAATTTGGGTATCAGGCTAAAGCATAGCGCATGGACCTGACACCCTTTGCGAATCGGGTTAGGTCTTAATGCTCTGAGAGAATCGACACCTTGGTCATTTTTCCATTCTCATCAATCATCATTATCTTCGAACGATTGAGTTCGACTTCAGTGATTTCAAGTTGCGTTCTCGCCGCAACATAGGATGCTTTGAGCTTGGCCGCCAGAGAGTCGTTTTGGGTTTCGACATCTTGGCTTTCAACTTGCTCCGCAATAGTCCCAGAGTTCATTTCGAGCTTCATATTTTTGTATTGAATGACGCTGATAATATAGCGAAGGCATCACCATGACAACGAGTCCCTGCGTTCAAGTGAGCAACATTCACGCTTTTAACACTCGATTGTTAATAGCTCATCAGAATTGATGGATAAATGCTCAACCCAGCATGACGTTTGATCTAAAGACTGTTATGCCACGAGATGTTGTGCTTTAATCGAGTCAGATATTCACAAATTAGGAAAGGGAACCATGAGTAGCGTATTTGAAATCGTGAACCAAGCTCGTCGTAAAAACAAACTAAAACGTGAGCTGCTTGATAACGAGAAAAAAGTTCGTGACAACCGTAAACGTGTAGATCTACTAGAAAACCTACTAGACTACATCAAGCCAGAAATGACTCACGATGAAATCCTAGCAATCATCAAAAACATGAAAGCAGATTACGAAGACCGCGTTGACGATCACATCATCAAGAGTGCAGAAATCTCTAAAGCACGTCGTGACATCAGCCGTCGTATCCGCGAACTGACTGAAGAAGACAAGCAAACTAGCGGCAAAAAATAAGTCGAATTAGTTTCAGAATTCAACCCCGAGCAGGGATAACTTGCTCGGGGTTTCTTTTTGTCTCTTTGTTGTACACTGTGTACAATAAAATCAATTTCTGTTCTAAACACACTCAACGTTCCTATGCCTTCTACTTCTTCTAACGCACAACCGACGTTAGCAAAACAACTGTTTACTATGACATGGCCAATGCTCTTTGGTGTGTTGTCATTGATGAGCTTTCAACTTGTTGACAGTGCCTTCATCGGTCAACTGGGTATTTTGCCGCTCGCGGCTCAAGGCTTTACTCTGCCTTTGCAAATGGTGGTTATTGGCATTCAAGTTGGCCTCGGCATTGCTACCACCGCTGTTATTTCAAAAGCGCTAGGCGCAAATGACACTCGCTATGCAAAACAACTAGGCGGTCTCGTCCTGATGATTGGCTCTGTAGGCGTGGCTGTATTTGGCTTGCTTATCTGGCTATTACGCTACCCTATTCTCTCACTATTGAGCGCACCTGATACCGTGATGCCAATCATCGACAGTTACTGGCCTTGGTGGCTGTTGAGTTCTTGGGTAGGCGCGGTACTGTACTTCTACTACAGTATTTGCCGCGCCAATGGCAACACCATGCTACCTGGTACCATGATGATGGTCACCAGTGGTGTGAACTTAGTGCTCGATCCGTTGTTTATCTTCACGTTTAATTTGGGGATTAACGGTGCGGCAATTGCCACCATCATCGCCTTTGGTTTCGGTATATTGGTCGTCGCTCCTCGTGTTCAAAAAAACCATTGGGCAACCTTCCAGTGGCAAGATTTGAATGTGGTTAAGAGCATCACTTCCATTGGTAATATCATGGGCCCAGCGATGATCAGCCAGCTTCTACCACCGCTCTCTTCTATGTTAGCAACCAAGCTACTTGCAGGCTTTGGTACTGCCGCTGTCGCTTCTTGGGCATTGGGGTCTCGCTACGAGTTCTTCGCTATCGTTTCGGTATTGGCATTAACCATGTCTATGCCACCGATGGTTGGTCGTTTATTAGGTGCGAAAAACTACACTGACATCCAATCGCTGATTTCTATCGCGGTGAAATTCATTCTAGGTTTCCAGCTATTGATTGCGGTGATTACATTTATCGCCGCAGATCCACTTGCGCTGCTGATGACTAGCGATGCAGAAGTGACCAACGTACTTGAAATGCACCTGATGATTGTGCCAATTAGCTTGGGCTCTTTGGGCGTGTGTATGCTGATGGTGTCTATCTGTAACGCTTTAGGCAAGTCATACACCGCGTTAACGATTTCAGCATTGCGTCTATTCTTGTTTTTCCTTCCTTGCCTGTGGGTCGGTGCACAAATGGGCGGAATCAAAGGCCTGCTTATCGGAGCTTGTCTCGGTAACATAATGGCTGGTATTGCCGCTTATATTACGTACCGAAAAACCATTCATAAACTTGCATCCGCTTAAATAACAATTTAAGAATATCGCACAAAACAAAGCCCTCATAACGAGGGCTTTTTAATGTTTGATTAGGAAGTTGAGTAAATTAACCCAATGCGATTTTATCGGCAGGGAACACAACTCCAGTTTGTCTTCTCACTTCAGTTAGCACTTTCGCGACCGTCAATGAGCGCTGCTTCATTTGAGGATCAATCGAGCCAAGTTTCAGTTGCTTAGCAAACGCCTGCGCTTCATAGAACATGTGGTTCTCTTCTTGAGGTAGCGTGAGAACCTCTTTGTCTTCGCCACGTAGAATGCGTTCAACGCCACGACCTGTGGCAATCATATCCACCAACACACTGCCCTGTTCACCTTGGAATTCACTTGGGATAAGTGAATCACTCACCTTCGAGTGCAATAGGTTCACATTAAAGCCATCGTAAGCGAGCGTCACGCTGCCACAACCATCAACGCCTGAAGGCAGAACATGAGCACTTGCTTGTATGCTGTTAGGCTCTCCAAACAACTCAACAGCAGAACCAACACAGTAGTAACCAATGTCCATGATAGAACCGTTGGAAAACTCTGGATTGAAGGTATTTGGGTTCTCACCGTTCAGGTATTTCTGGTAACGAGAAGAATACTGACAGTAGCTAATGGTGGCATGACGAAGAGGAGCAATCGTCGGAAGGCTATCTTTTAGCACTTGGAAGTTTGGTGTGTATGGCGACATGAAGGCTTCAAACAATACGACGTTATTCTCTTCAGCCGTTTTGAACATCGCTTGAGCAAGAGAATAATTAGACGCCATTGGCTTTTCACAAATCACATGCTTACCGGCTTTAAGCATTTGCATTGCTTGAGGCGCGTGAAATGAGTTAGGGCTCGCAATGTACACCGCGTCAATACTCTCATCGGCACCCAACGCCTCTAGGCTGTCGTAGTATGCTTCTGCGTTGTAAGGTGAGCCAAATTCGCGCGCTTTCTCTACATCGCGTGAGTAAACGGCTTGAAGGCAAAATTCTTTGGTCTGAATCGCTGCTTCAACAAATTGTTGAGAGATCCAGTTTGTCCCGATTACAGCAAGTTTGAACATGTTACTTCCTTTTCTTTATCGTTCTAAAAGCCGTAAAGAGTCCGGCTTTCAAGTGCGATTTAAGCAAGCTTTAGTTCATTAAACAACTCAAATAGTTGATTAGATTTGTAAGGTTTCGGTAAGTATGCGTCCATCCCTGCAGCAAAACAGTTTTGGATATCTTCTTCTAACACGCTAGCTGTTAGAGCAATGATTGTGATTTTGTCGCTCCCGACTTCTTTCTCCCAACGACGAATCTCTTTTGTCGCAGTCAACCCATCCATTACCGGCATCATGCAGTCCATCAAAATGGCATCAAACTGCTCGCCTGTGGTGATTGCCTCCAGAGCTTCCTGCCCATTACTCGCGATGAGATAATCGTACCCTGCTTTATCTAGAAAGAAACTGGCTATCTTTTGGTTCATCAAATTGTCTTCGGCAATCAAAATGCGACGGTGCGTGCGTGACTGATTAATATTGTGAATCACAGCCGATTGCGTGACATGGTAACTTTTAGCATTCTGCTCAACTTGAGCAAGCTCATCAATGGCATGCCTAAAGCGATTACCAAGAAATGGTTGAGTCAGCACCGCATGAATTCGTTCTGAGTTGGTATAGGTGGTGGTGAGATGATGCTGACACACAATGATTCGGCTTGCGTCGACATAACTCTCTAACTCATCAATAGCTGAATCCAGCGTACTTTTGCCATCATGACAGTAAAAAATGACTTCAGATTCTCTTGCGGAGGAGGTCAAATCATCAATGTGCTTAACCTCTGAGAGTTGTATTCCTGCCAAGCGGCATTCTTTAACGATTTGGTCGGTGTAAGGGTATTGGTCTGCGATGAGTATACCGGTTCGGATTATTTCTGAACGCCAACCAACAATTGGAAGCACTTCCACCTCGATTGAGAATTCGAAACTGGTTCCAATCCCTTTCGATGATGTCGCAGTGAGTTTACCCCCCATCATGGCAACCAATTGACGACAAATCGCTAAACCTAATCCAGTGCCACCAAACTGGCGTGAGATGCCTTCATCTTCCTGAGTAAAGGGTTCGAAGATAGTATTCAGTTTGTCTCGCTCAATACCGACTCCAGTGTCTGTCACTCTGAACGTTAGGAAAACGCTCTTTTGCGTCGTCGACTCTTGATAATCAACATCGACTGAAATGTGCCCTTCATGGGTGAACTTCACCGCATTCGAAACTAAGTTCATGATGATCTGTTTGATGCGGTGATCATCGACCATAATGCGCGGAGGAATACGTTCATCCAGGTTGATGTTTAATTCCAATTGCTTAGACGTTGCCTTGGATTGAAATAAAATCATCGACTGATAGACGACCTCGCGAATGTCCGTCTCTATTAAGGAAAGTTGCAAGTGTCCGGATTCAATTTTCGATAAATCAAGAATGTCGTTTAGCAGAGTCAACAACGTATGAGACGAAGTATCGATATCGGTTAAGACTTCTTTCTGATGATCGGAAAGATCACTTTGCGACAGTATCTCCGTCATCCCAATAATGCCATTCAGCGGAGTTCGTATTTCATGAGACATGCTAGCAAGAAAGACCGATTTTGCGCGGTTTGCAGAGATGGCTGACTCTTTGGTTTTCAGAATCTCTTCTGTTTGTCGGTTTTGCTCTTCCATCATCCGGTTGACTTGCTGCGCGAAAATGGTGAATTCATCATTACCGTCGACGGCAACCTTCTCTCCTTTCACATGCTCATGGATGAGAGTGTTGAGAGAGTGAATGATGGCGTCCAGTTTGCTGTGCACTCGATACCAAGTACCAAATCCCAACCAACACAATAAGACGATGATAACCATGACTCCCGATGTCATCAGCGTGATGCTTTGTTTTTGAGAACTGACTTGGACTAATAGCGCACTCTCGACTTGCTGAGTGAACCCTTCCGTCATCACTTGTAAACGTTGCACGCGGTGGTCAAGGTCTCTCAAATAAGTCACATAGTCCGATTGCGACAACTCTCCAGCCATCAAACGTCCACGAGCTTCAATGCTAGAGAGATAGCGCGGCGATGTGTACAAGCTCAGTAGTTTATCAACTTGCTCATTTGAAGCCCCTAGCTTTAGGAACCCTTCCAAACTTTGCTGTTGTCGCTCAATTGCTTGGAAAAACATCCCTTGATTCGGCCTACTTTCAGGCTCTAACACCAAACGATAGGTCAACCAGGCCTCTTTCTGCGTCCAATAAGAAAGCTGTGCGAGATAAGCAATGAAGTCTTGCATCCAATGCGCTTCGTCACTGTCGAATAGGTGGTAATGCTGAACCAATGCTTCAGACATTTCCTGTAAGAGACGAAATGACCAATCTCCCGCATCTACACTGCCGCTTATGTCACCAGAGATCACATCTAACATGGCTTGCTTTAAATCATCGGAATACTCCAAGGTGTGGCTGTTTTTCATGAACTTGTCATAAATAGCGAGCGCTTTATCTCGTTGAACTTTGACTTCAATAGGAAGAGGCTGTTCTTCTCCATATTGGTGACGCTCTTTCTCCATCTCGTATACAAAGTGAGAAGCTTCTGAAATCAGCTTTAAGCCTTGGATATTACTGACGGTTTGGTTGAGTCTGGCGACTCGTTGGGAGTTAACAGAGAATTGGTGAACGGCGAACACAGAAATAACTACCGCAGGTAACAGTGCGAGTAGAGCTAAACGTAATTTTATAGAAAGTTTTATCATCCGTTCGCCCGAGTTAAGAAAAGGCCCTCGAATTAATACTAGACTACTTTCATAGATTGAATATGAACTTATGCGAAGGGTTTTATTGGCGCTTTTGCTTCGCTTATCTGCTCAAATAGGCAAAAACAACACTTAGAGCCCTTTGTTGCACCAAGGTTAAGCGAACAAAAAGTGTGACTACTTGCAAAATTTTGCAGCATCATTTTTAAACAGATTTGGTTAAATCGACTCATACCATTGGTGAATCCCGAACTATCGTTAAAAAGCGCCTAAAACGTTTACTATTTTCGTGTTAAAGAAAACGGACATCACAAAAACCAAACAAACAATATCATTGTTACAAGCTTTCCATTTGAAGCGATCCGTTATCATCACGAATTAAGTTTCATATTTGTAAAAAGTCAATCCCCATCAAACCCTGCCTTAGTCACATTAATCAACCATTAAAATGACGATTTACCACACTTTAAACTGGATTTATTTTTCCTAGCAGAATAAGACCTCCACCCGTACAATCCGCACACATAATTATTACAACCCAATTACAAAACACCCTCACTTCACGCTCTACCGTTGAGGTAACAGCAGAAAGTAAGGTCAGCCCCCAAAACGTGAAAGGTCCAAAACAACAATGAGTCCAGAGAAATATCTCCAAGACTGGCAAACTAGCCAAACGATTGCTGAATCTATCTCCCCTCTTATTGGTAAGCTGTATCGTCAAAAAGGAATCGAAGTGGTTCTGTTTGGTAAAACACTTATCAACGCAACAACCATAGACATTCTCAAAACTCACCGTATTGCAAGACGTTACACCGGAAGCCCTCTATCTCTAGAACAAACCATGCCAATCATCCAAGCATTGTGCGAAATGAGCATTTCATCTTGCCGAGTAGATGTTGGTCAGCTTGCTGGTATGTACTGGAAAGATCACGAAGACACTACAGCACTTAACGACTTCTTACACACCGCTTTACATGGTGCTCGCGATGCAGATTCATCTCTGGCTGCTCGTGATGTGGTGCTTTATGGTTTCGGTCGTATCGGTCGCCTATTGACTCGCCTACTGATTGAAAAGAGCGGCCCAGGTTACCCATTGCGTCTGCGTGCAATTGTTGTGCGTGGCGGTAAGAAAGGCGACCTAGAAAAGCGTGCTAGCTTGCTACGTCGTGACTCTGTTCATGGACAATTCAACGGTAGTATCGTGATTGACGAAGAGCGTAAAGCGCTGATCGTGAACGGTAACTACATTCAAATCATTTACGCTAACAGCCCAAGTGATGTGGACTATTCGGTTTATGGTATCAACAACGCACTTGTTGTTGATAACACAGGTGTTTGGCGTGATGCCGAAGGTCTTAGCCAACACGTAGCTTGTAACGGAGCAGAGAAAGTACTGCTTACTGCACCAGGTAAAGGCGACATCAAGAACGTCGTATTTGGTGTGAATGAATCTGTGATTCAAGAAGATGACACCATCATCTCTGCAGCGAGTTGTACGACTAACGCCATCACTCCGGTTCTAAAAGCACTTAACGATAAGTACGGCGTGCTTTCTGGCCACATTGAGACCGTTCACTCCTACACCAACGATCAAAACCTAATCGACAACTTCCACTCAGGCGATCGTCGTGGTCGCAGCGCTTCATTGAACATGGTTCTGACATCAACAGGCGCAGCGAAAGCGGTAGCAAAAGCACTGCCAGAACTTGCAGGTAAGCTGACAGGCAACGCAATTCGTGTACCGACTCCAAACGTATCAATGGCAGTTGCGAACCTAAACTTAGGTGAAGATGTAGACCGTGATTCGCTAAACGAATACCTACGTGAAATGGCATTAAACTCTGAGCTTTCTGCACAGATCGATTACACAGATTCGACAGAAATCGTATCAAGCGACCTAGTTGGCTCTCGCCACGCAGGCGTAGTAGATGGCCAAGCGACCATTGCTCAGGACAAGCGTTGTGTTCTGTACATCTGGTACGACAACGAATTCGGTTACAGCTGCCAAGTTGTGCACTGTATGGAACAAATGATGGGCGTTCGTTACCAAACATTCCCTCAATAAGGTGAACTTTGCTCCACAACGTTAACCACAATGTGTAACGAGCAACACCCCAGCATTTGTTTTAAATAATAAGCGCCTTGCGCATTACTAATATACTTCCCCGCTTATACGCCTGATGACCCTCAGGCGTTTTTTCGTTTTTAAGACACTTTGACATTCCTCAGACAAATCGATGCGAAATTGAACGGTATATTCATGTTTCGTTCATATTCAAACTCGTAATATGAACCCATAGATTGAAAGAGAGGTCATGATTATGAATCGAATTATCGTTACTGCACTAGCACTGATTACTGGCTTTTTTACTTTGGTATTCAGCCTAATCATGGCGATTCCATTGACCATCGCTGCACTGATTACTGGTAAACGTATTGAAAAGCGCGTGAAGCAAATGCAACAAGAAATGCATGAAGAGTATGAATTCAATACGGGCAAATCCGACGCGATTGAAGGCGAGTTTGAAGAAGTTCGTCGCTAACGCTTCTGAAGGTTCCACACTCCCCCTATGTTCCTGAGCAACCTTCTTTGCTGACATCCTATCTCGTTAAGAGTTAGGATGTTTTTTTGTCTGCCATATACAAGAAAGGCTACCATCGCGGTAGCCTTTTTGCTTTTTATACAATGCGTTCGACTTGGTTAAATCGTCACAACCACACGCACCGCCAGCAGCATTAAAACGATGCCAGATAGTCGATCAATCAATACCGCCTTTGAGCGAATACGGTCCACAACGCGCGAGTTCGACAGAACCAATGTGATGAAGGTGTACCACAGACCATCGACGACGAACGGTGTCGCTACGATGATCATTTGGTTGCTAAGATCGTTACCCAGCGCAACAAATTGACTAAACAATGCGATGAAGAACAGCGCAATTTTCGGGCTTAGAATCGAAATAAGAAAGCCTTCTCGCGCCGATTGTAAAACTGTCGTCTCTTCACCGGATTCGAGCTTCGCTGCCACACCACCTTTTGAGCGCAATGCATTGAAACCGAGATACGCCAAGTAAGCTGCACCTGCCAAACTGATAGTCTTAAATAGCAATGGGCTTTGTTGAAGTACCACTGCCAAACCTATCAAGGTAATGAACGCATAAATACCGATACCAAACGCGTGCGCCCATGCGGTTGCCAAACCATTCATGCGGCCACCAGCTAACGAGTGCTTAGCGACAATCGCTAAACTCGGGCCTGGTGACATTGCCCCTAATAAACACACGGTAAAAAGTGATAACCAAACTGTTAGTGTCATAAGAATCTCCCCTCTTTGACGCTAATCTATCAACGGAACAGGTATAATTAGAAATCAAAGTTTTTCATACTAAGCATGATTTCAAATCATAACCTAATAAGGCATTTATTATCGGATGGAATACTCTGAAATCTGCATGACCGAACGAATCTCTTCGCGCACCCATTTATGCGCAGGATCGGTATCGTATTTTGGATGCCACATTAACCAATACTGATGAATGGGCGTTTCGAGAGGCAGTGCTTTATGGGCTAAGTCCCAATGCTTCGCAAGATTGACCGCAATATGCTCTGGAACCACCATCAGATGCTCACTAGAAACTAAGCGATTGATGGCAGCAGAGAAGAAAGGCACTTTGAACGTAATATGACGTGTATGCCCTAGTTCTCTTAATGCTAAGTCGGTGTACGAATCTTTGTCCCCACCACCTGTGACTTTAATGTGGGAGTAAGAAATTAAATCTTCAACACTGATGCAGTCTTGCTTTGCTAACGGATGAGAAGCTTTCATCAAACAAACTGATGAGTCTTCACCAATCTTCACACTAGATACACCTTGAGGCTTCTCTGGATACATGGAAGACGCGATATGAATACCAGTCTCATGCAGCTTATCGAGAAAGTCTGGCTGCCATAGTCGGTAGGCCATATCTAACTGAGGAGCAAAGCCACTCAGGTGAGACGCAATGTCAGGGAGGACGTATTGGGCGACATAATCACTTGATGCAAATACTAACTCTGCTTTCCAATCCTCAGGTTCAAAAGGCTTGTCATCGAGAAGGTGATCGAATTCCGCTAACAAATCATCCAACTTCTCTTTTAGAAGTAATGCTCTTGGTGTTGGAATGAGTTGGTTACCCTGCCGAACTAATAAAGGGTCACCGCACAATTCACGTAACTGCGCTAATTGACGGCTTACCGCCGATTGAGTGATGTGCAAACGCTCTGCAGTTCTGCTCACATGGCACTCTTCAAGCAATACATGCAAAGAGCGCAGCAGATTCAGGTTAATGTTATTCAGCACGTTCTACCCACTTTGAGCGCCAACCTGCTGCTGCATACTCTTCTGGCCAATATTCAACTTGCTTGCAAATCAATCCATCTCGCACAGTGTGGAAAGTAATCGCGCGATCAGAGCAAACCCCATCGCTAACTATCACATCAGTGACCACCTGTTCGCCTTCGCCCACAATACGCTCAATCGTAAAGGTCCACTCACCTTCTGCTGGGTAAGCAGAATTCAATTGGGCAAAATTCCTTCTGCCACGAATCACTTCTTTTGTCAGTGGCCAAACAATTTCACAATCGGGCGAAAGGAGCTCTGCTGCCGCATAGAAGTCATTGCTTGCCATTACTTTCCAGAAATTGAGGACGATATCTTTCTCGGTCATTTTACGAACTTGCTCCCTGTGGTATTGAAAAACTCCGTTAACACGGTATGTGTCATCACGTTACGAAGTTCTGGATAGCTTTGGATATAGTCTCGAATCTCGTTGAGGCGCGCGATATTTGGCACTTCGACGAATAACATCATATCGGTTTCACCACTGATCGCATGGCACCATTTCACGCCATCGATTTTGTACAGATCATTCGCGTAGTTATCACAGTGATGGCTAGAGGCTGATGTATCAAATTTCAGCGCCATATACGCGCAAATCGTCGACTCTTTCGATGTTGCAATATCGGCATGATAGCCAAGGATCACTTCGTCTTTTTCTAGCTTTTTGATTCGTGCGGTCACAGCAGAACGTGACAAGTTAACTTGCTCTGAGATTTCAGTAATAGAGAGACGGGCGTTCTGCCGTAAGAGGTCTATGATCTGATGATCAAATTTGTCCATAACATCACCAAGCTTTCCTTAATTTTGTCATTCTACTCAATTACAACTTATTGAAAACCGACAATTTGCGGTTTATCGGCAAAACAACCGTCATTTTGACGGTCGACAACATCATTTTGCTGTGCAGAATTTAGATATGCTTATGGCCTGCATTACCTAGACGTTCAGAGGTCGTTATGGAACAACTCAAAAAAGACATTACGCTGATATCCGGAATCGGTCAGCTCTCAACAACCTTAATGGGCACAGGTCTATTTATGATCCCAGCGATTGCCGCTGGCATTGCTGGTCACTTCTCGCTTTGGGCTTGGATTATCTTATTCATCGCTATTTGCCCTATCGCGCTTACCTTTGCTCAGTTAGGCAAACGCTACCCAAGTGCTGGCGGCACAGCGTTTTTCGTCCGCAAAGCCTTCAACAGTAAGCTAGAGAGCAGCGTGGCGTGGTTGTTTGTTAGCGTCATTCCTGTTGGTGTGCCTGCCGCTGTCGCACTTGCTGCAGGCTTTTTACAACAACTGTTACCAGAATCCATTAGTAATCACCTTTTCGCTCAAATTCTCACGGTCGCTCTGTTAATGGTGGTCAACTTGCTCGGCACCAAATCATCAGGTCGCTTACAAACCATTATCGCACTGAGTATTTTTGCTTTGGTCGGTGCATTTCTGTGGAAAGGCGATGTTGGTTCTGTCGATTTAACCATGCCTGCAATTACGATGGATTCAACGTGGTCGATTGCAGCAGCTTTGGGCGTGATGTTCTGGTGTTTTGTTGGAATAGAAGCTTTTGCTCATATGGGCGAAGAGTTTAAGAACCCACAACGAGACTTCCCAATTGCGATTATCGTTGGCTGTTTTGTCGCAGGCGCGACCTATTGGGCATGTTCTGTTGTGATACTAAAATTTGGTGCTTACGGCAGTGCAGAGTTCGACAGTGCATCGATTCCTTGGCTAAGTGCCCATCTATTTGGTGATCATGCCAGGTGGCTAATCAGTGTTATCGGCTTCTCTGCATGTTTTGCGAGTGTGAACCTCTACACTCAAAGTCTGGCTCGAATGGTGTGGGCGCAAGCAAGAGAACACAAACCAACCAGCGCTATCGCGAGAGTGTCAGTTCGAGGTGTGCCAGCAAATGCCACGTTAATCGTCGGTGCTATATTGCTTGCTTCTTGTGTTATTGGCTCGCTATCCGGATTGGATTTGGAGTTCTTCCTTAAACTTGCGAATGGTATTTTTGTTCTGGTTTACCTACTCGCCATGCTTGCCGCTTATAAGTTGTTGCAAGGTTGGGGAAAGATCCTCGCGGGAGTTTCTCTTGTGTTGTGCACCGCAGTATTCATTTGCTTAGGTTGGTCTATGCTCTACGCCGTTACTATTTTTGCCGTGCTCTCTTTACCTTGGAAGCAATGGCGAAAAAAGCACACTAGACGGGTGACTGAATAAGTAAAACAAGTCCCCAAAAAAAGAAGGAGCCAAATGGCTCCTTCTTAAGTTTTAACGATAGTTTATGCCGTCTCTATTTTTACGCGGAAGAAAATGGCGTAAAACAGCGGGATGACAACCAAAGTAAGAATCGTGGCAAACAATAGACCGAACATAATGGTCACCGCCATGCTCTTAAAGAATGGGTCAATCAGCAACGGAGCTACACCCAAAATAGTCGTAAATGCGCCCAGTAGAACCGGACGGGCACGGCTTAGTGCTGCATCAATAATCGCGGTATACGGTGTTTTACCTTCACGAATTTCAACATCCGCTTGGTCCACCAATACAATCGCGTTTTTCACCATCATACCAATCAAGCTTAAGAAACCGAGAATGGCCATAAACTCAAACGGTGTTTGGAAGATGATAAGCCCCACGGTGACACCGACAACCGCGAGCGGTGCCGTTAGCCAAATCACCAATGGCTGACGCAGTGCGTTGAACATAAAAATCACCGAAAGAATCATCGCGGCAAACCCATATGGCGCTGAGATTACCAGCCCTTCGTTGGCATCTTTCGACGCTTTATATTCCCCATACCATTTCAACTCGTACCCCGCAGGCAACTCGATGGCTTCAATTTGAGAGCGTACTTGCTTGAATGCATCCGCTGTTAATACACCCGGAGCTGGATCCGCTTGCACCAGAATCGTCGGCATGCGGTCAATTCGACGCAAAATGGCATCTTGGTACACCACATCCACAGAGTTAACTAGTTGACTTACTGGAATATAAGCACCGACCGTTGGGCTGAAAACTTCCGTATTTTCAATCGCACGTTGGTGGCTGCGCTCACTTTCTGGCGCACGGACAACGATTGGGATCAAATCATCTCCCTCTCGATACACGCCCACGTTTCGGCCTGTTAGGGTTTGCGCGATAGCCTGATTAATTTCCATCGTTGTCAGCCCGTATCTTTGCGCTTCTTCGGCAGAATATGCCGGGCGAAGCACAGGAACTTGTTGGCGCCAATCATCCTGAACCGCTATCAAGTTGCTGTCCGCCAGCATAATAGCTTTCGCTTGCTCTGCCAGTTGACGCAACACCGCACTATCAGGCCCTTTGAAACCGGCTTCTATCTTCTTACCACCTCCGCGACCAAGCATGAACTTCCACACTTTGATGGACGCATCTGGGTATTTGGCTTCTAACTCACTTTGTAGCTCACCCAGTAACGGGGCGATCTTTGTGTAATCGTCAATATCAATCAGCAGTTGACCGTAACTTGGGTTACGAGCTTCTGGCGCGTAGGTCAGCATGAAACGTAAGCCGCCACCACCAATAAAACTGGTGATGTTGGTAATTCCCTCTTTGGCTTTCACATCTTGCTCAATACTCGCGACCACAGCTTCAGTACGTTTGATATCAGAGCCTTGCGGCAAGTAAACATCCACAACAAATTGCGGGCGTTGAGATTCCGGCATAAAGCCCGGAGGTACAAACTTCACGCCCCAAATCGCTGCTGTCATCATTCCCAGCAACAGTGCACAACTGATGATGCGGTATTTCAATACCCATGCGAGCAGTGACTTGTAGCTTGCCACGACGCGACTAGGCTTCTTATCTGCATTTGCCGCTTTTACTTTGAGGAAATCGTGACACAGCATTGGTGTTACTGTGACTGCGAATACCCAACTAAGGAGCATTGAGTATAGGATCACCCAAAACAGAGAACCTGCGTATTCCCCCATGTCTGAAGGCGATAAACCAATCGCACTGAATGCACAAATACCAACGACGGTTCCTCCTAACAACGGCCACTTGGTTGCATTGACAACTTCAGACACTACAGCATTGCGATCGGCGTCTGGATCTTGTTGAAAACGAACCAAGATACCGTCGGTCACTACAATCGCATTATCCACCAGCATCCCCAAGGCAATGATCAACGCCCCAAGAGAGATACGCTGCATTGCAATATCTTCAATGAGCATGATGCACAACGTGCCTGCGACGGTTAGTAGAAGAACAAAGCCGATAATGACGCCCGAGCGTACCCCCATAAACAGCAAAAGCACGACGAATACAATACCAACCGCGGCGATCAAGTTGTCGATAAAGTTCGCCACCGATGCGCGCACCGAGTCTGACTGCATCGAAATCACATTCAGCTCCATCCCCAATGGACGCTGACTTTCCAACTCAGCCAAACGTGCTTTAACTGCGTCTCCCATATCCACCACGTTACCGCCGGATACGTTGGAGATACCAAAGCCCACAGCTCGCTCACCATTGAAACGCATCAACATGGTTGCTGGCGTTTGGTAACCGCGAGTGATGTCTGCAATGTCGCCTAAACGAAGTACAGTATTGTTGTTACCCAGCCCTACCTGCAGGTTTTTCAGGTCAGCAACTGAGTCAATATTGGAACTTGGGATCACAGGAATGCGCATCGCATTGGTTTCGATGCTGCCAGCTACTGTGACTAAGTTTTGCTTTTGCAGAACCTGAAACACTTTCTCAACTGATACACCAAATTCGGCTAAGCGCTCACTTGAGATTTCCACGAAGATGGTTTCTTGCTGCTGTGCCAGAGTCGCTGTTTTTGCAACACCCGGAACAAGTACGATTTCACGGCGTAAACTATCGACATAATCTTGCAATTGCTTATCGCTGAACCCTTCACCAGTAACGGCAAAGAACAAGGCATACACATCCGCAAAGTCATCATTCACAATTGATAGACCTGCTCCCGGTGGAAGCTGGCGCTGTGCATCTGTCACTTTACGGCGAAGTTTATCCCATACTTGTTGTAGCTCAGCGGCGCTGCCTGCAAACTCCAACTTGATCTCGACCGTGACCTCTGACATTCCTTGCATCGAGACGGATTTCACTTCTTTGACTTCTTGCAAAGCCTGAACAGCCCCTTCGATAACATCGGTCACTTCATCAGAGACTTCCTGTGCCGTCGCACCAGAGTATGGGGTTGCAATCACCGCCTGACGAATAACAAACTCAGGGTCCTCAAAACGGCCTAGTTTAAGGTAACTGATGTAACCACCTAACAGTATCAAAGCAATCAGCACCCAAACACTGGTTCGCTTGGCTATGGTATAACGTGCAATGTCCATCATTGTGCTCCAGCGCGATCATCTGTGTAAGGGCGAACTTCCATACCCTCTCTCACACTTGATACCCCAGCAATGATCACCTTCTCACCCAACGAAAGGTGTTCCGTGACAATAATGCGATCTTTGCTTAGCGCGCCAATTGCCACGTAACGCTTCTGTGCTTTGTTGTCATTACCAACAACCCAGACAAATTGCTTGCCTTGGTTATCTGGGACAATAGACGTCAGCGGTAAAGTAATTTGTTGATTCTGAGCTTTACCAGAGGAAGAAACAGGCAACACTTTCACCGCCATTCCCGGTAATACATGGAAACCGTTCAAGTGTTCGAAGCCCAACACAACTGGATAAGTCTGAGATACAGGGTCTGCAACGGTCGCCACTGTACGCAGCTTTAATGGAAAAGATTGACCTGGAATGGCAGAGATTTCTGCAATCGCTTTGGTCTCCTCTTTGCCAGAGAGCATCACTTTATGTGGAATGTGGATGACCACCTCAAGATCATTAATATTATGAACAATCAAGATCGGTGCATTTGCTTGGACTTGAATGTAGTTGTCAACCAACTTGCGTCCAACCACACCATCAAAAGGAGCAAAGATTTGGGTGTATTCTAGATGACGTCTCGCATCTTCCACGCGTGTACGAGCAAGGTTATAGCGTGTCGTGATGGTATCTAGGTCAGCCTTTGAAATTGCTTGGCTTTTCTTAAATACGGCTTGAGCTCGCTCGTACTCACGAGACACATTCTCAAACTCTAATTGCGCTGACACCAATGCGTTTTTTGCATCTCTATCATCTAAGGAAGCAAGCAGTTGCCCTTTGCTTACTTCATCTCCTTCCTTAACGAAAATATTGGTCAGTTTTCCACTTACTCGGAAAGCGAGATCTGCGCTATCTGCAGCACGCACGATGCCATTAAAGCTGAGCTCCGTTGCTGACTGGGTACTAACTACCTCGGTAAGTGCAGGCTTAGCAGTAGGGACAACCACTGAAGGATTCGCCTCACTACCACAGCCGTTAAGGTTAATAACGGACATCAACAATGCCGAGGTTACACTCAATTTAAGAACTTTTTGGCCAACTTTTGCTACGACCATAGATACTTCACTCCAAGAGCGTGACCGATAAACCTACCGGCCAACAGTTATGTGACAACTTTGTAAAAAGGTAAACTTTGGAGTTTATTTTAAGGCCAATTCAATACAGGGTAAACTCAAAAGTTTACCTGTTTGTATCAATTTGTTAGATTGGCCGGAATGCATAAAGGAGAGAGACCATGGCACTCATAGAAGAAAAGCGTTTAGCCATTATTATTGCGGCTAAAGAAGAGTTTATTGAACATGGGTTTACCAAGGCGAATATGGATAGAGTATGTGCGTCTGCAGGGGTATCAAAGCGAACTCTTTATCGTCACTTTAAGAGTAAGGAAGTATTGTTTGAGTCGATACTTGCCATCATCAAATCAAGCGTCGATGAAAAAAATCATTATCCGTTTGATGCACATAAGAGCCTGACTGAACAACTGACAGCCATAACTCGGAATGAAGTGGAAATTCTTTACAAAACTTATGGAATTCCCTTTACTCGTGTGGTGATGGCTGAGTTTTTGCGCCAACCAGAAATGGCTCAACAAATCATAACAAAGCTGTATCGTTCTCACGTCCTAGCGAAATGGTTTGAGGAAGCACAACAGGCCAATGCAATACAACACATTGATAGTGCTTTGCTTTCTAATACATATTCTAGCCTGTTCAATGGTCTGTTTTTGTGGCCATTCGTATTCAACATGAAACCACTTCCATCCTCAGACGAAATAGAGCAGAAAATCGAACATCTTGTTTTTGTTATCTCAAGCACCTGTGAAGCATCAATTCAACGTTAGTTAAAGTGATCCTTCAGCAACTAAAACAACTCAGAAAGCTGTTTAACCAGCGCATCAATCTCACTCAGCGCGACATTGCCGTAGCCTAGTACAGCGCCTTGCCAATCTCGCGTTCTAAAATCTGAATGCTCATAAAAACTCATCGGACGCAGCACAATACCTTTAGACTGAGCGCGCTGCGTCCATTCATGTTCATCAATTCCCTGCTGCCACTTTAAAGTAATATGGAGACCAGCAGCCTGGCTGATCACCGCAACTCTATCGCCAAAGTGCTTTTCAACCGCCAAACACATCTGCTCATGCTTAGTTTTGTACAGTCGGCGCATTTTTCGGATATGACGTAATAACCCACCTTCAGTAATAAAATCTGCCAACGCTTCTTGTGTGTGCGTAGGTGAATCACCACTTAACGCATCTTTAACCACCAAACATTGCTCTACTAAACGTTCAGGAACCACAAGGTAACCAAGCCGTAAGCCGTTAAACATCACTTTACTGAAAGAACCCACATACAACACGCGATCATCTCGACCCATTTGAGCCGCTAGCCCTTGTAAGCTGGTATAGGGGCGATGAGCAAACTGGAATTCGCTGTCATAATCGTCCTCGATGATCCAGCGTGACTGTTCGACTGCCCAATTGATGAGCTTCCCTCTTTGCTCGGTATTGAGTGTGGTGCCCATGGGATATTGATTACTTGGGGTGATATACAGAGCATCGGCATCGCTTATGGTCACCGCTTCCACATCAAAACCTAGTTTCTCTCGTACGAATAAAGGCTCAAATTGATACTGCTGGAATTGAATCAACTTCCACATTTGCGCGTAACCCGGTTGCTCCATCAGAACCTTATCACCTTGCTTGAGAACAACCATCGTCGCAATCGACAACGCTTGCTGTGCCCCAGAGGTAATAATGATGCGCTCTGGGGAGCAATTCACAGAGCGGCTTGATGCAAGGTAGTCAGCTAGAGCACAGCGTAATGTCCAACTGCCCTGAATATCTTGATTCCCCAACAAGCAGGGGCGGGAGAGATGGCGAGCAAGTAACTTTTGCCACTGCGCCATCGGAAACGCTTCCAAATCAGGCACACCCGGTGCAAATGCGCAGTTGATATCAAAATTGGTTTTTGGTGAAGAGTCCGTCTTGATTGAACGAGGTTCAGGTAGATACTGCTCTGGCAGTTCGACTGCAACATAAAAACCCGAACCTTTCTGACTGTTCAAGTACCCTTCCGCTACAAGCTGCTCGTAGGCTGAAATCACGGTATTCCGACTAAGATTAAGCTCTTGTGAGAGCTTTCGTGTAGACGGTAATTTCCCATTCTTTGCCCACAACCCTTGAACAATCTTCTCGCGGATAGCAAAAAACAACGCTTGCTGACGCGTTCCATCACTTTCTTTTAAATGCAGGTCACCGATATCAATCAAAGACAAACTGGATCCATCCATTAGTTAAAACTGGCTCTCTTTAAGCTACCAGTTAAACGCTACATTGCAATCAGAGATTGAGGAGCAAGTGCTCGCCCATGTGAGCAAATAAGGAGAGAAAATGTTATCCAATACCAATAGAACGGAAATTAAGAAAGGCGTACATAAAGCCGTCTCTGATGTTAACAAACTGCACGCCATCATAGATGAAAGCCTGATCGCTCATGTTGCAATAACCAACGAGTCTGGCCCTGTAGTTATTCCCATGTTGGCATGGCGTGTCGATGATTACGTGTATATCCATGGTGCCAACAACAGTCGATTGTTACGCTCACTCAAACAAGGAGTGCAAACGTGCCTTACCTTTACTTTGTTTGATGGTTGGGTATTGGCTCGAAGTGCGTTTCACCATAGCGCGCATTATCGTAGCGCCGTGGTCTTTGGTCAGTTTGAGATGGTGGATTGTAACCAAGAGAAAGACAGATTACTGAATCACTTTATCGAACAGATCGCTCCGGGGAGAACCGAAGAAATCCGTTTGAGTAATGAGAAAGAGCTCAAAGCCACCATGCTACTGCGTATTCCACTCACAGAAGCATCGGTGAAAATCAGCAATTTTGGCGTCAATGACGATGCGGAAGACATGGACATTCCTGTTTGGGCTGGTGTCTTACCCTACCGAACCGTCGTAGGCCCACTGCAAGCTTGTGACGATTTGTATGAGGGTATCGCTGAGCCAGATTACCGCAGTGCCTATCCTAATCGTTGGCAGGAATAAGCACCGTAAAACGTGCCCCGCCTAAGTGACTATCGCCGACGGAAAGTTCCCAACCTAATTGCCTCGCTGCACTGGTAGCGATGGCAAGCCCTAAACCAAAGCCTTTCACGTCGGCGTTGCGGCTTTTGTCTAAACGCGAAAATGGAACAAACACTTCTTCTCGCATTGCTTCAGGGATGCCCGGGCCATCATCTTCGATATCAACAATCCAGAAATGCTCAACCGATCGAATCGTCACCTCAACGCAAGATTCACCGTAACGTTTTGCGTTCTGAAGCAAGTTATCGAGGACAAGGTTACCTAAAGTCGGTTGCAAGTGAATAGATTGATACGCGAGTTCATTTTCTACCGTCAACTTAGCGAACTCTAAGCCTCGGTAATTCATTCGGCTTTTGCACCAAAGTGGCAGTTCAATGGTTTCAACAGAATCGTTCAAAGAATGGTTTTTGACGCTCAAACGAGACAGCATGACAATGTCGGACGTTAAATCCGTCACGACATCAACGTACCGTTCAATATCATCATGCAACTCTGCCTGCATTTCACCGCTGGTGCGCCTTGCTAAATCCGTCGCTAACTGAATTCGGCTGAGCGGAGTGCGAACTTCGTGAGGGATAGCTTGGGTAAAGATGTGTGTCTGACGTACTCGCCTTTCTATGTCTTCTGACATGTTGTTGAAGCCTTGGGCAAGTTCTTTCACAGGTTGCGAAAATTGCTTCAGATCGACTCGCGTATTCAACTCACCAGATCCAAATTGTTGTTGTGCGGCCGTCAGCTGTCGGATCTGGCGATCAAGGCGGCGTACAGGTATGTAAACCATGACACCTAAACTGCACACCACAGTAAGTAACAGAGTGAGAACGAAAATGATCTCGGAATCTTCATCCCAATCGATATCTGGACTGAAAAAGTCACGCTTTTCTTTAAAGACCAAACTCTCTGACGTGTTAGGAAGCGGAAACACCGCAGCGTAGATACTGTCATCGATTAAATAAACGGGTACCCCTTGCATACGATAAAGCAACTCGCAATCCAAGCATGGTGGTGAGCCATCCCAGTTTTTCAACAATGTGAGATCGAAGATAAAAAAATCTTGTTTTCCGTTGGCGGTGAGCTTTTTGTACAGTGAATCGGGTGAGCCTCGCTGCTCGATATACTGGTCAACGAAGTAAGCGCCGTCACTTAAGAAAATACCGGCTTCTGTTTTACGCATGTACTCGTCGCCCATAAAAAGGAACAGCGCGACCGTTAACGCGAGGCCAGTCACCAACCCCACGTAAAGACGAGTAAACATGGAAAACATGCGCTACTTCCCTGTGAGCATATAGCCGCGATTGCGCACGGTTTTTATGGTTGCAGTATGGATATGAGCCTTGGAAAATTTTTTCCTGAGTGAGGAGATTCGCATGTCAATGGAACGATCGGTAATGCAATATTCAATACCTCGGGCGAGACGGCAGCATGACTCTCGGGAGACAGGCTTATCGACGTTGAGCATTAGGAGCTCTAGGATCTCAAACTCAGAGTCTGTGAGATCGATGTCTTGTTCCAAGTAGTAAGCTTTGGAGCGACGGGTGCAGAGGTCAATACCGTATCGACTCAATTCAGTCTCTTCTACGGTATCCACTTGGCGGCGATAGCGGCGCAACGCGGCTTCAATGCGAGCGAGCAGAATATTACCTTTGATCGGTTTGGTCAGGTAATCATCAGCCCCAAACTTAAACAAGCTGACTTCACTCATCTCATCATCCGTTGCGGTTAAAACAATGATGATACCGTGGTAGAACTCTCGCGCCTCTTGGCATATTTCCGCGCCATTTTTGCCGGGTAGCATCAAATCTAACAGCACTAATTCCGGCTTGAGTTCCTTAATCGCCTCTAACGCGTTTAGACCATTATCGACCACTGTAACTAGATAGCCTTCCGCCTCTAGATACATTTTGGTTAGTCGAGCAATCTCAGAATCATCCTCTAATAGCAAGATTTTATTGCCACCCATAAACCATTCACTCCATCTATAAAACAGGAGAAGTATATCGTTCGTTTTGTAGGACACAACCCACATGCACGACACTTTTTCCTACAAGAGATCGCTTACAAACACTTACAAACCATACATTTATAAAAGCCAAGCACACTAAAAATAAGACAATTAGAGCAAATGACCAATTTATAAATCAAACACAGAGCATTGAGCAATTAAAATCAACAATGACAATATATAAATCCTTTATTATTTTGGATTTATCGAATTAAAAACCTTACAACAAAACATTTCTAATCATTATGACTCAGCTTGCTCATATAGACAGATTTTTCTGTTCCCCCTAAATTCCCACCGAACCCTCAGCCTGTGAGTAATACAAAAATGAAATTCGCTCGATTAACGCCTTTAGCCATGTTGTGTGCGGTTAGCCTAACAGCTTGCGGTGGTAGTGACTCAAATTCGAAAACCTCGACAACCACACCTCCAACGCCACCAACCCCAACATTGAACACCGTTATTATCCCTACTGTCGTTTCTACAGAATTTCCAGCCGAGTTAAAAGTAGCGGCAGATGCTGGCTTCACCCACTATGTAAAAATCTCCCTTTCTGAAGCAAACAGCGATGATGCATTTCACATTGTGGCGGTTGATGACGGTGTGAATAATGAAAAAATCTTTCGTGCCGCAAAAATCATCCAACACCTACTCACAAACCAACCGGATTCTAAGTACGGCGCCGACAAGTCTGGTATCGCTAAGACATTAGCCGACCGTGATGCGACACTAATGCTGACAGCAAACGATGACCAGAATAACGAAATGCTAACTAAGATCTTTATTGGTGAGCTACTTCGTCAAGACAAGCTAAATGATGCCGTCACAGACTCAGGCTTATCTCAATCTTTTGATACCAGTTCACTAGACAAGTTTATTGCTGACATGATGGCACTTAACGAAGACGACATGGACACATTAGTGGAGTCTTTGATAACGACACTAATGAGCAGCAAAGACACGCCAAACTGGCTCATGAACAGCCAATCTCTAATGTACCGAGAACTCACGGTTGAAGGCGATTGCCATTACATGAGCAACTTTGCTGATTACTGTGCCAATCTTGGCAACCACGCCGACCGTGATGCCGCCTTTGAAGAAATTCTACACTTGGTCCAAGCGCAAGGCATTGCACCTAACGCGTCGACTGCGACACTGCAAAACGACATTCAAGCTCATGCGTTAAGCATCTATGACGATATCCAAGCTGGCAAGCCAACGGTATGGCGTCCTACACATGATGATTGGGAAGATTGGGAATCAGACGACTTCGATCCAGAGCGCGTTAAACAAACCGGTCCTTCTTACTCTCACGAATATTTTGCTGCCGCTTTTGAAGCGTACATGGGCGTAGCAAAAGCAAACGGGCAAGGCTTAGACGGGTACCAAGCATTAACGCGTGAGGAAATGCAAACCCAAGATCCACAAGCGGTTGATTGGATTAGCGGCTTATTCCACGGATATTTGCAATACACTGCAAACATCGATTCTGCAGGCGTCAAGCTTTACACAGAGAAGACGAATCCGGGCACGGTGCCTACCTTCCGTATGTCACCAAACAAAGACGGTTTGGTAGAAGCGTACACCTACAAATCTCAGTGGCTGACAAAAGTGAAGATTGTTGGCGACGACGCAATCAATGTCATCGGTAATGACCAAGACAATACGTTTGAAGGCAACAGCAAAGACAACAGCATTTATGGTGAAGGTGGCGTCAACACCTACATCGTGCCGCACAAACTGGCGGAATGTATCGTAATCAAAGCGAAGAACGTCTCTGTTGAGTGTCCTAGCACAGGCACTGACGAGCTATACGACATTCAGAACATCCAATTCACCGATAAAACTTTAGATGTAACCAAGCTATAAACAATGAAAAACATGAAGAAACTTACTTTACTCGCTCCCCTATTCCTTGTTGGTTGTGGTGGTCTTGCTGTCATGGATCGTACTGATGCAGTAAAAGCGCAACCAGAAATGTTGGTGAAAACCGACGGCGATTTTTGGGGATTCGGTGCGGATGGCCATTTTGATTTTGCTGGCAAGTACAAAGGCAAATATTCACGCAGTGCTTCAAACTCAAGCTGGTTCAATCGCATCTCTTTTAAAGAAGGCGCAATGGGTGCAGAAGTGACTCGCATAGACAGCGGTGAAACTTGGCTCCTAAACTGCACAGGCGGCGGTATGTCAGTAAACTACATGGGCGTTGATTTTGGTGGCAACGATCCATACACCTGCGACATTACTCAAGATGGTAAAAAAGTCGGTGAGTTTGCGATGGAGCCAAAATCTGCACTTATCGACATCAGCCTTGAGAAAAAAGAGACTGGCGTCGTTCGAGTTGGCAACACGCATTTCAATGTTGAAACCGTACACACGAGCCCTGACTCCATGATGGCGGTAGACATTCCATTGGGTTACAGCTTCAAGCAAGGCACACAAGAAGTTGCAGCAGTACAGACGAACGGCACAATTGCCGTACAGATGTTGCCAGAGCTTAACGATAAACAAAAAGATGTGGTTGCCATCGGTGCCGTTGCGAGTGCACTTAGCTGGCGTCCCGAAGAATAAGCGTCTAAATAACGCACAAAAACCAAAGCCCTCAACCTAGAGGGCTTTTTTGTTAATACACGCCTTGTCAGACTATTTTTCTAGTCGCGCTGCATACTGTTTCGGTGTTAAGCCTCGGTGCTTTTTGAACATGCGATTGAAACTCGCCACATTGGTGTAGCCAAGCCGCAGTGCAATATCGTCAATACTATTCTGCTTACTCAACAACTCTGCCGCGACATTACTCAGTACATAGCCAGACACGGTTGAAAAGTTCAGCCCTAATTTGTGTAAGCGACGTTGAAACTGCTGCTCAGATAAACCCAATAACGTCGAAACGCGTTCAAGTGTAGGAAGTCCATAGTGGCTACTGTAATTCACCACTTCATAAATCACTTTCAGCTCATCTTCTGGATCGGGCATATTGAGTAAATCATCCAAATCGGAAAAACTCATCGCTAAACGGTTGTCTTCACGATGATTTACCTGTCGCGAAGCAAGACGATCATCGCCGTTAATCCATATTTCTGTCTTGGGTTGGCTCCATTCCACATCACAGCCAAAGTACTCTTTATAGAGCTGACCATTTTTCCTAGAGCCAGAAATCATCACTCGCAAGGGTTGATAATCTTCACCCAAAAACTCGCGTAAGATTTTGATCATGAATATTGCACAACGAATGCTGTCGTGCACTTTCACTGAGGTTTCAATAAAGGGATTATGATAGGTCCATTTAATGATTTTTCCGGATTGTTCACCCGCGAAGAAGGCTCCAGATTGAAGATTACTCGTACCATAATTGACTCTTCGAATCGTGCTAGCTAAGTCATTGCCAGAAAACAGCCAACGCCCCACAGGACCAAGCTTTTGCAGCTCGATGTCTCGGCTAAGATTTAATATCACATCAGGGTCATTGCTTCGCTCTTCAACACGTCGATACCATTCGGATACCGCCCTCAGGGGAATTAAACCCATTGGGTTATGAAACACCGAAGCAGGTATACCAAGCTCATCTGAGCTCAAATTATACTTAGATAACGCAAGGTTATTCATGTTTAAAATACCCATGGCGCGAATAAACCGAACTGTTCTCATAACCAATCACATCAAATTTAATCCTCTATTGATTGAATTTGTCACAAAGACTCACCTATTTCAATTCCTGATCACAATAAGCCAACAGTTTGATAGAGGAGTGTTTAATGAGTTTACTGAGTGTCCCATTTGTCGGAACAGGCGCAGATACAGCGTTGCATGTCGTTGCTGCCGTCGTTTTAATCGCGAGTGTTGCAGGCGCGTGTTACGGCTTTTGGAAAATCCATGAGTTGCCAATTAATAAGGCACATAGCAAAGACCACCATCAGATAGGGTTGATCACCGCCCTCACCTGGATAGGTTTTGTCTGGCACTGGGTATGGGTGCTAGCCGTGATTTTTGCATTCGTTGATATGGAAAAAGCCATCATCAATCTGCGTGATACATGGAAAAGTAAACCGCAAACAGAAGCACAGCCACAAGAGGAGGCGTAATGTTAGAAGGTTTAGCGGTTTGGGCACTCTTCATCTATTTGCTGCGTTTAGTCGGCATGCCTTGGAACAAAGCGACCAAATCGTTCGCTTATCTTGGCGGTTTGGGTTGGCTGATGTTCGTATGGGTGGGCTTGATTAACTTCACACCGATGGATTTATCCGGCGGTTCTGTGGTGCAATCTCCTCATGTTCAATTGCGTCCAGATTCAACGAACGTGAAAGGTAAAGTTGACCACATTTACATCAAGCCGAATCAACAAGTTGAAAAAGGTCAGCTCATTTATGAACTTGACCCAACGCAATACGAAATTGCATTAAATCAAGCGAACGTATCCGCTGATTCTGCTCGCGTTGCATTAGCGACGGCAAAAGGCGACATCGAGATTGAAGAAGCTAACCACGAAGCGCTAGTGCAAGATCTGGAAACATCAAAGAGCCAATTGGAAGCCGCGAAAGTTGACTATAAATTGCAGAAAAAGATGCTAGATCGTTATGTTGAGCAAAACCGAGTGGTGCAAAACACCATCACGGAAAGCGATATCGACAAACAGTCGAGCACAGTAGACATGGCTCGCCACAATGTGTTGACTCTTGAATCTCAAATCAAGAAGAAACAAGTCGATATTTCACGTGCGAAGCTGGCGATTCATAAAGCAGAGCTAGCGGTTGAAACGAAACAGGCTGAATTGCGTCAAGCGGAAGAACAAATCGCAAAAGCACAATGGGATTTGAACAGCACCAAAGTGCATGCACCTAGCGATGGCTTTGTGACTAACTTTATCCTGCGTGAAGGCCAGCGTGTATCAGCAATGCCGCGTATTAATATGTACACCAACGAGAAGTACGTACTGATGCGAGTGAACCACCAAGCGATTCGTAACATCAAACCGGGTCAGCCTGCGGAATTCTCCTCTTCGGTTTATCCAGGTAAGATCTTCTCAGCAACTGTAGAGGGCATTGTTGAGGCAACAGGTGAATCACAAGGTAACCTAATGGGCTTCGATGACTCTGTTCGCGTCACAACCGGTAAGAACTTGCAGAACAAACACCACTTTGTTCGTCTTAAGATTGATGAGCCAGAAGGCTACGACATCCCTGTTGGCTCTGTTGGCCTTGCATGGGTCAGCGGTGAAAAACCGATAGGCTTCATGGCCTTCTTGGATGTGATTCGCGGGATCATCATCCGAATGAAGTCTCAACTGTACTTCTTCTACTCTATCTAAACTCACAAACCGCCAGTTACGCTGGCGGTTTTCTTTTCATTTGTATCCAAGCACGTACTTTTCCCGTATAACAATTAGTTAGTAAACAACGGAGAAGATTCATGTCGGCAAAGGAAAGAAGCCTACCTACCCATCGTATCTCAAGATTCAGCAAGTTCGCTTCACTTGCTACCCGTGTCGCAGGCAATGTGATTGCAGAAGGCACGAAGCAGATCGCCAAAGGCAACAAACCAAAAGCGAAAGACCTATTGCTGACGCCGCAGAACATCGCGCGCTTAACCGACCAGCTCGCCCATCTACGTGGCGCAGCAATGAAGCTCGGTCAAATGCTGTCAATGGATGCTGGTGATGTGCTTGAACCTGAGCTCGCTGATATTCTCTCCCGCCTTCGCTCCAACGCAGACCCAATGCCAGCGAAGCAACTGAACGGTGTTATGGAAGGTTCGCTTGGTGCTAACTGGAAAGCCGAGTTCCTGTCCTTTAACTTCAAACCTATTGCCAGCGCCTCAATCGGACAAGTGCATCAGGCCTACAGCGATGCAGGTGATAACCTAGCCGTCAAAGTACAATATCCTGGCATACGAAAAAGTATCGATAGCGACGTCGATAATGTCGGCACACTACTTAAAGTCGTTGGGTTGATTCCAGAGTCCGTTGATTACAAAGGCTTGCTGGAAGAAGCGAAAAAGCAACTGCATGATGAAGCCGATTACGCACGAGAAGCTCAATTTGCCATTCGTTATCATGACGCTTTGAAGGAGCACCCTCATTTTGTGGTACCGAAGATTCACACTGAAAGTTGCTCAGACTCTGTTCTCGCGATGGAATTCATTGATGGTAGCCCGATTGAGCAAATCGAACATTATGATCAGAGTACGCGAGATTTTGTCATGCACAACCTACTCGAATTACTGTTTCGAGAGCTGTTCGAATTTAAGATGGTGCAAACCGATCCCAACTTTGCCAACTACTTATATATCGAAAACACTCGTCAAATCGGCTTGCTAGACTTTGGTGCGACCCGCGAATACAGCGAACGGTTCAGTACTGGCTATCGCCAAGCTTTTGCGTCTGTCGTGAATAATGACGAGCAAGGCTTGAATGAGGCGCTTGAACAAATAGGCTTCTTTAGCCAAACCATCCTTCCAGACCAGCGCCAAGCGATTCTCGATCTAGTGAAAATGGCATGTGAACCTATGTTGGTCGATGAGCCCTATGATTTCAAAGCCAGTGGTCTAGCACAGAAGCTTCGCGAGGCTGGCACTATTCTAAGCATGGAGCAAGAGTACTGGCACACACCACCAGCCGATGCCCTATTCCTACACAGAAAAATTGGCGGTATGTACTTACTCGCCGCTCGTATTGGCGCAAAAGTGAACATTCGCCAATTGGTCTCACCTTACCTACAGACAACTGACCAATAGGCTATTGTTTTTCTGCTATTTTCGAGTACCTTGATCAGCTGCCTATAAGAATAATCTGACTGTCGGGGTGCTCGGTGAGTAAGTTTCAAGACCTCTCCACTCTAATCGAACAAATTGTCCAAGCAGACGAAGCGGAACAAGTCACCGCTTTGAATGATTCTATCGAATGCGGTCTCGAGCCCGGTGCGGTTGCATTGATCCTCGAAGCCTTCCCGATCGATGATCGTGTGCGCTTGTGGCGTGCGTTACCTATGGAACTGCACATCGATGTGCTAACCGAAATGCGTGCAGAAGTGCGTCTTTCGATCATCGAAGCGCTTTCTGAAGTTGAGTTAAAGCTTACCTTAGCCAAGCTAGATAACTTATCTCTGATCGAATGGGCAGACTCTCTGCCTGAAGAGTTTATCAATGAAGCGTTAGAACTGATTGAGAAAGATGAACTCGACCTCTACGATCAAGCAAATGAATACGAAGACGAAGAACTTGGCCGCTGGGCTGAGCGTAAGATCATCACCCTCCCTTTTAATATCACGGTTGGCAAAGCTCGACGCCTAATGGAGCGTTACAGCTACGATACACCGCAACAAGTGTATCTCATCAACCGTAAGAAACAGTTTCGTGGCGCGGTGAACTACTATGAAATCTTGCGTAGTGAGGAAGACGTTCGCCTTAAAACCTTAGCGATAGAAACCGTCACAGTACTCGACAGTAAAATGGAGTTACCAGAAGCGGTCGAAGCGCTAGAGCACAGCCCTCTTCCTGCTTTGCCAGTGACGGATGCTGACCAAACCTTAATTGGGGAAGTAGATTGGCAGTTTGCTCTGAGCACGCAACGTGAAATCTACGAAGCGCGCTTGATGGCGGGTACCGGTATGGATGAGGGCGATGACTTGTTCGCGCCTATTCTAAAAAGCTCGCAAAAGCGCGGCGTTTGGCTCGGTATCAACTTACTGACAGCGATTCTAGCGTCTGTCACTATTGGTTTGTTTGAAGACGTGATTTCACAAGTGGTTGCTCTTGCTGTTCTGATGCCAATCGTCGCCTCTATGGGTGGTATTGCGGGCAGTCAAACACTGACCTTGATGGTTCGTGCTATGGCATTAAATCAGATCACCCCAGGTAACCGTTTTGCGCTGCTTAAAAACGAACTGGGTATCGGCTCTCTTAACGCTTTGCTGTGGGCGCTGATCATCGGTGGGTTAGCAGGGCTTTGGTTCCAATCTCCCGTGCTAGGCGGAACCATCGCGTTGGCCATCATCGTCAATATCGTTACTGCAGCATTATTTGGCGTTCTGATCCCTATTGTTCTGGATAAACTGAAGCTAGACCCAGCCTTGGCAGGTTCGGTCATCCTGACAACCGTTACTGATGTCGTCGGTTTCTTTGCTTTCTTGGGTACTGCCAGCCTAGTAATGTTGTAAAAATGATTGCTCTAGTTAATTAATTCATCATTAGCATATTAATTACAAATTGCAATCCGCATTTGCATTTTGCAATTAACACAATAAATTAGGCAACCTATATCACAGAAACCGCGTTTTTAGGGTGGTTTTAAAGTTGGCACGCTAACTGCATTATCTATAGTGACCCTTCTTAAGCCGAGGGTCACCTAGCCAACTGACGTTGTTAGTGAACTTGAATTTGTTCACAAGTATATGAGCCAATCGCACTCTTTGCGGTTGGCTATTTTTTTATCTGTGTTTCCCGATTCCTTTCTTCGCCTTCCTCCTTCTCGCACTCAGTACTCTCTATTCAAGCTGCAGCAAAATCCCAGTATCAAAGTCAAAACTCCAAAAACTTACAAACGATTTCACTCCAGTTTTCGCCAAGTTAACCATTATAAATAACCACCTGAGGCTATATTCCTTATTTAAGCCGCATAAACATCAGCGATTAAACTTAATTATGTTTAATTTATGCGCAACAAAACACCCAATCAGAAAGAAAACGTTTGCTTAAAAAACATAAGAGGTAACAATGGTTGAGTTTATAAAGAAAGCGTGTAAAGCAAAGGTGATATAAGAAAGTGCTCAATGATACCGATTTCATGACAGATTACTCTTGCATGAAGCGATCAATTAACAAACTTTTTTGCTCTTCAAATAAAATATAACCTTATGTTTTTAATGGAATAAAAAAGCACAAAGACTTGAGTAAACGTTTAAATGACAAAAAACTCATTGACTATGAGATTTACATCACGATAATACGCGCCGTTTGCCCAGAAATTGGGATCTATAATTAGTTTTAATTTTTATGCGGAGGTAAAAATGGCTGCAGACAATAACTACAGTCTCGGACCGGTTCCTAACACTGCCAGAAAGGGCGTGGCATCATTAACCATGGTTATGTTGGGACTCACTTTCTTCTCCGCAAGTATGTGGACGGGCGGCTCGCTCGGTACTGGCCTTTCTTTTGATGATTTCTTCCTCGCTGTTCTCATTGGTAACCTAATCCTCGGTATCTACACTTCTTTCCTCGGTTACATCGGCGCTTCTACTGGTCTCTCCACTCACCTCCTTGCTCGTTTCTCTTTTGGCTCTAAAGGCTCTTGGCTTCCTTCCGCACTTCTTGGCGGTACACAAGTTGGTTGGTTTGGTGTTGGCGTAGCAATGTTTGCGATTCCAGTAAACAAAGCAACAGGCATCGATACAAACACGCTTATCATCATTTCTGGTCTACTCATGACCGCAACGGTTTACTTCGGCATCTCTGCGCTTATGGTGTTATCTGCGATTGCAGTTCCGGCGATTGCCCTTCTTGGCGGTTACTCTGTGATTGAAGCAGTAAACAGTGTTGGCGGCGTGGCTGAACTGCAAAAAGTACAACCGGCACAACCTATCGACTTTTCAGTAGCGCTAGCAATGGTGGTTGGCTCATTCATCAGTGCAGGTACCCTAACCGCAGACTTTGTTCGATTCGGCAAGAAGCCAAAAGGCGCAGTGATGGTCACGATGGTGGCGTTCTTTATTGGTAACTCGCTGATGTTCATCTTCGGCGCAGCTGGTGCGGCGGTAACCGGTCAATCGGACATTTCAGAAGTGATGATCGCGCAAGGTCTTCTTATTCCAGCTATCATCGTTCTTGGCTTGAACATCTGGACAACCAACGACAACGCGCTTTACGCATCGGGTCTAGGCTTCTCCAACATCACTGGTTTACCAAGTAAATACATCTCAATGGCGAACGGTTTAGTAGGTACATTGTGTGCACTATGGTTGTACAATAACTTTGTAGGCTGGTTAACCTTCCTATCGCTTGCAATTCCACCAATTGGCGGCGTAATCATTGCGGACTTCTTCATGAACCGTAAACGTTACACAAATTTCGCAGCAGCAGAGTTCCAAACGGTTAACTGGGCTGGCATTATCGCTGTGGCGATTGGTGTTGCAGCAGGTCACTTCCTTCCGGGTATCGTGCCTGTGAATGCGGTACTAGGCGGCACAATCAGCTACCTGATTCTAAATCCTATTCTTAATAAAAAGACACTGGCACAACAGCCAGCGTAAGGAACCATCATGACGACACTATTGATCAAGAACGCAACGCTAAAGGGACAGGAAGGTCTCCAGCAAATTTTGATTGAGGATGGTCAATTCAAGCGTATTGAAGACAATAATGTAGAACTAAATTACACAGGTGATGTTCTTGATGCGGAGGGCGGCATGGCTGTCGCTCCTTTCTGTGAGCCGCACATTCACCTAGACACCACGCAAACCGCCGGTGAACCAAGCTGGAACATCTCTGGTACGCTTTTCGAAGGTATCGAGCGTTGGGCTGAACGCAAAGAAACGCTGTCGATTGAAGACGTGAAATCACGCGCAAAGCAAACACTTAAGTGGCAAATTGCAAACGGCGTCCAACACGTTCGTACCCACGTTGACGTTTCTGACCCTACCCTAATTGCTCTAAAAGCGATGGTAGAAGTTCGTGAAGAAATGAAAGAGTGGGTAGACATCCAAATCGTTGCATTTCCACAAGAAGGTATTCTGTCTTACCCGAATGGTAAAGAATTGCTAGAAGAAGCAGTTCAGTTGGGTGCTGACGTTATTGGTGCTATTCCTCACTTTGAATTCACTCGTGAGTACGGCATCGAGTCTCTGCACTACGTTTTCGAACTGGCACAGAAATACGACCGTTTGATCGACGTACACTGTGACGAGATCGATGACGAGCAATCACGTTTTGTTGAAACGCTTGCAGCGCTAGCGCACAAGTTCAACATGGGTCACAAGGTAACCGCAAGCCATACGACCGCTATGGGCTCTTACAACGGTGCTTACGCATCTCGCCTGTTCCGTCTGCTACGCATGTCTGGCATCAACTTCGTTGCAAACCCATTGGTGAACATCCACCTTCAAGGCCGCTTCGATGATTACCCGAAACGCCGTGGTGTGACTCGTGTAAAAGAAATGCTGAATGCGAACATCAACGTATGTTTTGGTCACGATGATGTATTTGACCCTTGGTACCCACTAGGCACAGCAAACATGCTGCAAGTTCTGCATATGGGTCTGCACGTGTGTCAGGTGATGGGTTACGACCAAATCAACAACTCACTGGATCTGATCAGCACGAATTCAGCACGTACACTGAATATTCAAGACAAGCACGGCATTGAAACAGGTAAGTCAGGTAGTTTACTGATTCTTCCTGCAGAAAATGGTTTTGACGCAGTACGTCGCCAAGTTCCGGTTCGCTACTCTGTTCGTCACGGTAAAGTGATTGCAGAAACACAGCCTGCGACAACACACATTCACCTTGGTGAGCAAGAGCAAGTGACTTACAAGCGCTAATCACTGAGCTTTTAAACAAAAAAAGGGTCTGATTAAATCAGACCCTTTTTTTATTTCTTCACGCGCTGTGTTAGGTGTCTACGGCAACTAATGACATTCCTTAGCAACGAAGGCGTATTCCCTAAATAGACAACCTTGCCATCTTCATCAACAATGGCAGGTACAACCTTTAAGCCTTTCATATCTGCGCCGTATTCCACCAACTTACGTTCTAGCTCATATAAATCCTGCATATCTCGGACTCAATTTATAATTATCAATTTTCGCGTGAATGCTATCCCTCTAAAGAGATATCAATACTGATCTGGATCATGAAAGATAGATCCTAATTATGGTGGGCTCAAACTTGAGACACTTCATGGTTTGAATGTGTTTTTGAATGTGAAATTTTGTGAACTGCATTCAAATTAAATTTCAAAATATAGACAGTTTGCGTAATAAATATTTGCACTCCTTCGTAACAAACACTAAAGTTAGGGAGTTAGTTGAGCTTTATACTAAAAAGCCACAAATCGCCCAAACACAGATTTAACACTAACAACGTCAAAATTAGTGCTTATAAAATAAAGAATAAAACAAAACCTAGGGTCAACAGCAATGTTGACCCTTTTCTTTGCTTCCCTCAACTCGAGCCAAACAGAAAAACTTTGAGCCTTATAGTAAACAAAACTTTTGCGTGATAACTGTCGGTTATCAGCGAGATAAGTGGATTCCTAATCAAACAGCGTTCAATAATAGCTTCGAACCAAACATCTCGGAGTGAAATACATGAACATTTTCAATAAAACTACATTGGTCGCGGCGCTATCTCTTCCCCTACTTGCAGGATGCGTGACTCCGGGAGAAGACGATCCAAACGCATTAACAAAACAAGGCGCTGCAGGTGGTGCACTTTTAGGTCTGACTATGGGCGCTTTGACGGGTGATGCTGAGCTCGCCGTGAAAGGCGCAGTTGCGGGTGGTGTAGCCGGTGGTGTCGCAGGTGCTGGCGCGGATATTCACAATAACCGTGACAACATTCGCCACGACAGCCGCAATGACGCGATTAGTGGTATTAACGGTGGTCAGAACACAGCAGCAACCAATGCCCCGCAGCAGTGGCAAGAGATCGATAACTTTGTTGGTGATTGGAACGTAAATATCCAGAACCACAATCGCGACTTTAAAGGTTTAGAAGGTCTGTCGGCACACGGCTCACTAGCAAAAACAACAGAAGCAAATGTTAAGGTGACCAACTCGCAAGGCGTTGACCTTAATGCCGCGTTCACGTTCGATCCACAAGCAGGCTACCAACTAACGCTGACTAATGAAGCAAAAGATGTATCGGTTGCTTTTGCTGGTGAACAACAATCACAAAGCCATCGCTACAACTTCTACCCGATGAACATTAACGACGTCATTTACCAAGGTATTCCGACGGGTGATGTGCGTGTCGAGCTAGGTTTTGCAGGTCCAAACGTTTGGACCATCGATAGCTACGCTTACATCGACGGAGCAGAACAAAAAGTACAAACGTTCCGATTCACTCGCACCCAGTAAAACAACAAGGCTTTCTTCGCAACATCTCAATAACAACGTCTCATTTGGCAATTTAATAAAGGCTTAGGCATACTCTGTCTAAGCCTTTATTTTTTAGAAGAAATCCATGTCTCAACTTAACCTAGCAGAGCTCAGCCAATTTGAGCCTCAGTTCCTACAGTTTATGCAGCAAGAGATGCAAACTGATGCCGCTCACGACCTCAGTCACGTCCGACGCGTAGTCAAAACCGCTCGTCAACTAGCAGAACAAGAAGGCGCAGATTTAGCCGTTGTATTGCCTGCTGCGTATCTGCACGATTGCTTTACTTACCCAAAAGATCACCCGAACCGTAAGCAAAGCTCAACAATTGCGGCAACCAAAGCGATTTCGTTTCTAGAAAGCATCGACTACCCTGCTCAATACCATGACGCTATCGCCCACGCTATAGAATCTCACAGCTTTAGCGCCAACATTACACCTAATACTTTGGAAGCTCAGGTCGTCCAAGACGCAGACCGCTTAGACGCGCTTGGCGCAATTGGTGTGACACGTTGTATTCAAGTGAGCACGTTGTTTGATGCCGTCTTATATAACGAACAGGACATGTTTGCAGAGCATCGAGAATTGGAAGATAAACGATTCACCATCGATCATTTCCAAACCAAATTGTTTAAAATAGTCGAGACGATGAACACCAAAGCAGCCTATGAAGAAGGTTTGAAGCGTAAAGCGTTTATGCAGTCTTACCTAGATCAGTTGCGCCAAGAAGTAGAAGGTTAATATGTCGGAAAGTCACGACCTAATTAAAGAGCTCAAACGCCAGCTCAAGCAGTCTGGTTTGCACTATGTCGATGTCGCACAGCATTTGGAGCTAAGCGAGGGCTCAGTAAAACGCTTATTGGCAGAAGGCAGTCAAATCAGCCTCGACCGCTTGGAGCGCATCTGTCAGCTGATTGGGTTAGAAATGGCAGAGCTATTTAAACTGGCAGCAGCACACAACAAAGGGCTGGAGTCGCTCACGCTAGAACAAGAAAAACAGTTGGTTGATGATAAAGGCTTATTGTTGGTTGCGGTTTGTGTGGTCAATGGTTATCGCTTCGAACAAATCATCGAGCAATACACCTTTGATGAGTTAGAGCTGATACAAAAGCTAGCTCAACTCGACCGCCTCAATATCATCGACTTGCTGCCAGGTAACAAGATTCGTCTGCGTATATCTCCGACATTCAAGTGGCACACAGGTGGCCCTATTCAGCGTTTCTTCCAGCAACAAGTTCAAGAAGCTTTCTTCCAGAGCTATTTCTCTGCTGAAGATGAAAAGCTAGTGATGGCAACAGGCTTAATGAGCTTGCCAACCAACAAGAAGATGCAGCAAAAGCTACAAAAGGTCATTGATGAGTTTTATCAGATCTGTCAAAGCGACGATTCACTAGATATGAACGAGAAGCACGGTACCTCACTGGTGATTGCGATGCGTCGTTGGACATTCCCGCTGTTTAACCCTTGGGAACGCAAATAGGTACTATCTGATGCTCGATAAACTCAAAAGCCTATCGGTCAAGACGAGACCTATTCTCCCTTTATTCATACTCATCGCGTTTGGTGGTTTTGCGGTGTTCATTACCACACTCTTGCAACTTTCTGATGTGGTTAAGGAGTCTTATCTTATTCCGAGTGGCGTAACGGCGTTGTGGGCGCTTGCCGCTTGGGTGATGATCTCAAGCTTTCAGCATGTTCCTGAACTTACGCCGAGCCTCGGTTTTTTCAAACGAATGAAAGCTCGCTTGGTGCGTCTGTTCTTTTATTTGGTGACATTAGGCTTTATTGGACTCTCTGGTTTTATTCTGTTTGTCACATTGAGAATGCTCAGCGTCTGGTTTCGACACTAAGCTAATTTCGTAACACATAAGAGCACCAATCAGTGCAATATCACAAAATCATGAAACTAAAAGTATCGTAAAGTGTTACTTTTAGTTTCTCATAACGTAACTCTTTTCTTCGTGCTAGCTTCCTAAAACGCAACCTTTAAAGTGCTTCCATCTCAACGCGATTTTGCAATTACGGAGCCAGCATGTTTCTCACTAAACGATTCTTCCCCTATTTCGTGACTCAGTGCCTTGGTGCACTGAACGACAATATCTACAAGAATGTTCTCTTGTTGATGGTGACCTACAGCCAAATTGACTCACTACCAATGTCGGTCGACCTCTTTGTTAACCTTGCGGCTGGCTTATTCATTCTTCCCTTCTTTCTGTTTTCTGCCCACGCCGGTGCGATTGCCGACAACATGGACAAAGCCAAATTAATCCGCCGCTTAAAACTTATTGAGTTAGTGATCATGAGTTGTGCAGCGACGGCTATCATGACGCAGAGTGCCATTCTAATGCTGGTTCTACTCTTCATGACTGGTACTCAATCGGCTTACTTCGGCCCTGTGAAATACGCTCTACTTCCTCAGGCGCTAAAATCTGATGAACTAGTGAAAGGTAATGCTTGGGTTGAAATGGGGACTTTCCTTTCTATCCTGATTGGTACCTTAAGCGCAGGTCTATTGCTTGCAATTCCAAATGGTATGCTTATCGCCTCTTGCATTGTGATTACACTGTCACTACTGGGCTTTTTAAGCAGCGCAAACATCCCTTCTCTGCCAAGTAAGAAAAGTGACCAAGTAAAATTCGAGCCTATTACTGGTTTGAAGAAAACACTCAAACTGGCACAAAAACAACGCGGTATTTGGATGTCGATTCTAGCGATCAGTTGGTTCTGGTTTATGGGCGCAACTTACCTAACTCAATTCCCAAACTTTGCTCGCGAACACCTATTTGCAGACAGCACTGTGGTTTCTCTGTTGTTGGCTCTGTTCTCAGTTGGTATCGCAACAGGTTCATGGCTATGTGAAAAACTGTCTTTCAATCAAGTTGAACTGGGTATTCTGCCATTTGGTATTTTGGGTTTAACGATTTTCAGTGCCGACCTACTATGGGCAGTACCTGCAATCGAATCTTTCCCAAGTCAGTATTACAACGTACAAAGCTTTGTTGCCCAATCTTCACATATTCGAGTAATGATCGACTTGTTCTTGGTTGGTGTGAGCGGAGGCGTATTTATTGTTCCCCTTTATGCGTTTATCCAATCGCGCTCAGAAGAGGGCGAATGTGCTCAATCTATTGCGGCAAACAACATCATGAACGCACTGTTTATGGTCGCTTCCGCTGCTGTTTCTATCTTGGTGTTAAGTGTTTTAGAGTTCTCTATTGTTGAGCTATTTGCCATTTTGGCCGTCGGTAACTTCATCGTGGCTATCTACGTTTACCGTCAAGTACCTGAGTTTACTCAGCGCTTTGTTAGCTACTTGCTAAGCCACTGTCTGTACCGAGTTTCGGTAACCGGTCGTCAGCATATCCCAGAGCAAGGCGCTGCGCTGATTGTGGCAAACCATGTGAGCTATGTAGACGCTTTGATTCTAATGGGCACATCAACCCGTCCTGTTCGATTCGTGATGGACAAATCAATCAGTGAGCTGCCTGTTCTTAAGCACGTTTTTCGTCATGCTGGCGTTATCCCAATCTGCTCTCCACGCAAATGCGCAGAGACTTACAAAAGAGCTTTCGAACAGATTGAGCAAGCTCTTAATAACGACGAGGTAGTTTGTATCTTCCCTGAAGGTCGTTTGACCTCAAATGGTGAACTGGGCGAGTTCCGACCGGGTGTTGAGACGATTTTAAAACGTACACCGGTTCCCGTGATTCCAATGGCGTTAAAAGGCTTATGGGGCTCTTTCTTCAGCCACAAGAATGGACACGCGTTAACGAAGCGCCCTACTCGCTTTTGGTCTCGTATCGAAGTCAATATTGGTGAGTTATTACAACCAACCATGTTAGATCGCCATTTGTTACAAAAAGAAGTGCAAGATTTGCTAATTCGCTGACAGTAGTCTCGTGGAGAATCTAGTAGGATAAAATCAACGTCATAAATCTAGGAGGTATTATGAAAATCATCATCTTACATGGTCTTTATATGCATGGGCTGGTCATGCAGCCTCTTAGCCAAAAGCTGAGAAAGCTGGGCTACGAGACCCAAGTATTGAGTTACAACACGGTTTCAATTAACGAAGAGTCGCTGTTCGATTCCATCGACAAAGCACTTAATCCACTGACTGCAAATGTGTTGGTGGGCCATAGCCTAGGTGGTTTGATGATTAAACGATACCTCGCGAGCCGAAAGCCATCGACAAGTCTGGTGTCACACGTTGTGGCAATTGGATCGCCACTGAAAGGCGCATCTATCGTCACTCGCATTCAAGATTTGGGATTCGGTGCGATGCTTGGTAACTCACCGTATCACGGCCTTAACAAGCACGAAGATGTTTGGACTTTCCCACAAAAGCTCGGCAGTATCGCTGGCACAATGGGCATTGGCGCTAGGCCGATTCTCATGCATAAAGACAACACCATGTCTGATGGCACAGTGACCGTTGATGAAACACGTTTAGAAGGCATGCAAGATCATATAGAGACGAAACAGACTCACACTAGCCTTATCTACAACACCTATGTACCTGCGCAGATTGATCACTTTATCAAAACTGATCACTTCAGCAGATAGCGCACTTTTCCATCAAGTAGTTGCAATCTACTTTTCAAGCCAAGGCGTTCGCAGTACTATCTCTACTCCGACCACTCATTTGAGTGTCGGAGTTTTTTACTTCTAACCATATTGGTTGGATTCAATGTTCTCAGGGCGGGGCGAAATTCCCCACCGGCGGTATACTCTTTTGAGTGAGCCCGCGAGCGCTCGATTCGTCGAGGTCAGCAGATCTGGTGAGATGCCAGAGCCGACGGTCATAGTCCGGATGAAAGAGAATAAGAAAACATCAGCGGTTTCCTCAACGTTCTGTGTTGATGAACACTGGTGCACTTCTTTTTGGATCGCATTTTTTATTGCGTGGTTTTGTGCCATCTTACAGTTGGCGGCTCATTGCCTGCATAGAATGTGACGATCCCTCATACCGCCCTGATTCTGGTGATATTTAGGAGTTAACCATGAATCAGTCATCACTACTTGCCGAATTTGGCGACCCAATTACTCGCGTTGAAAACGCACTTATCGCATTAAAAGAAGGCCGTGGCGTGCTTCTTCTTGACGATGAAGATCGTGAAAACGAAGGCGACATCATTTATTCCGTAGAGCACCTGACTAATGAGCAAATGGCTCTGATGATCCGCGAATGCAGCGGCATTGTGTGCCTGTGCCTGACAGACGCTCAAGCAGACAAATTGGAACTGCCACCAATGGTTGTGAACAACAACAGCGCAAACCAAACGGCTTTCACGGTTTCTATTGAAGCGAAGCAAGGCGTAACAACTGGCGTTTCTGCCGCTGACCGTGTAACAACTATCAAAACAGCAGCAAACCCAAATGCAAAACCAGATGACTTAGCTCGTCCTGGTCATGTATTCCCTTTGCGTGCTCGCCCTGGTGGCGTCATGACTCGTCGTGGCCACACAGAAGGCACTATCGATCTGATGCAAATGGCCGGTCTACAGCCTGCAGGTGTGCTATGTGAGGTAACAAACCCAGATGGTACCATGGCAAAAGCACCAGAGATCGTTGCGTTTGGTCGTTTACACAACATGCCAGTGCTTACCATAGAAGACATGGTTGCTTACCGTAATCAATTTGATTTGAAGCTAGCGTAATCAACACGCATTTGCTCTAGTCGAAAGCCGCTGAACTCAGCGGCTTTTTTGATCGATTTGATTCCTTCGCGAGTAGTTATACTTAGCAAAAACAAAAGGAATCAACACCATGAAGGGAATCACTCGCAGCGCACTTACCGCAACACTACTCTCCACCAGCTCTTTGGCTTTTGCATCGAGCTGTCCAGATATCTTGCAAGGAAAGCAAAGGCTTCTCAATTCAACGGAAGAAATAGAGCTGTGTGACGCCTTCAAAGGCAAAACGCTACTTGTCGTGAACACCGCGAGCCAATGCGGCTTTACCCCTCAATTCGAGCAATTAGAGCAGTTGCATCAGACTTACAAAGATCAAAACTTTGCCGTTGTGGGCTTCCCTAGTAACGACTTTCGTCAAGACCGTGGCAGTGAAGAAAAAACCGCTAAAATTTGCTATCTCGACTACGGTGTTACCTTCCCTATGATGGCGCGAACCTCTGTTCTTGGCGAGGATGCAAACCCAGTATTCGCCGAGATCAGTACTCAAGCGGGCATTACTCCGAAGTGGAACTTCTACAAGTTCTTGATCAACAAAGAAGGTAAAGTCGTTGCGACCTTCCCAAGTTCAACCTCTCCAACAAGTACTACGCTTACTAACATGATTGAACAGCAACTGTAAGGAAGGCTGCCATGACGACCACACGTACGACAATGCTGCAATTGGGTTATTTAGGACTGCTGCCCTTTCTGTTCAGCTTGGTTCTCATCGTTACAGAAAGGACTTTGTTTAACTTATCTGGGGAGCAGTTTTTTATTGCTTACAGTGCGGTGATTTTGAGTTTTCTTTCCGGGGTACTTTGGGGCAACGCCATTGATCATTTTTACCATCGATTGAGTCGAAATGCCTTGGTGCTAAGTAACTTATTCGTATTGCTTGCTTGGGGAGCATTGCTGCAAGGTAACAAGCATTATGTCATCGCGACTCTGTTATTGGCAGCTGGCTACATTGCCGTTTGGTACGCGGAAAAGCTGATTCGAAGAGTAGAAAAAGAGGCGGAGCCAAAAGGGTATCAGATGATGCGAGGCAAGCTCACGACAGGTGTGGTACTTATGCATGGGTTGGTTTTAATTGCTTAAACTGGTCTGTCCACCTACCAGATCACAAAATTAACCAAGTTATATAAAACAATGTTCATTTCGTGAAGTGCGCGTAATTTTGAACACCGTTTTGTTTTAATTATGAATGGATGGTCATATAAGTATCTCAAAAGCATTCACAAAGGATATGAATATGTTTTTTCGTAAACTTCTTTTTAGTACCGCAGTTATCAATGCAACAGCGGGTTGTGTGTCTTATCAAGCACAACAGGCTGCGGTCAATACGGTGAATACCACTGGAGTGGTTCTTAACAACGTAGTGAAAACCACCATCGCTCAGCCTTGTAACGTTGCCGTCACTGTTGCTAGCTTGTTTTATCCAAATGCGATCTTTATGACTGATATGCCAACCGCAGCTTGTACGGCTGTGCTCCGCTAACGCAAAAACAACATAAAAAATGGCGACCTCATTGGTCGCCATTTTTATTGACGCGATTATAGCGTTAATAAGTAGTTCACTAACGCGTTGTAATCATCGTAACTGCGGATCTCATTCGGCAACACAATGTACTTGTTGTTCACCACAACACCCGGAACCCCAGTCAGCGTGCTTTGTTTGAATTGTTTATCAAAACCTTTCTGCATAGAGTTCACTGCAAAGCTGTTGTACGCCGCATCGAACTTCTTGCCATCGACGCCGTTATCAACGAACAGTTGCTTAAGCTCTGCTTCGTTTTGAGGTGCTTGACGCTTCTGATGAATTTGCGCAAACATCGCCGGCACCATCTTATCCTCAACACCTAGTGACACCATTGTTGCGTAAGACTTCGCCATCGGAACAGCCATATCACCACCCATAAATGCGACATGTACTTTCTCAAAGCTAGCGTCTTTCGGTAACGCTGGTTTCAAGTTGTCGATGACAGATTCAAATTTGTAACAGTGTGGGCAATAGAAAGAGAAGAACTCGGTGACTGTCGGTGTTTTTGCTTTCTCTACATCCAAGATTTTGTAGTGTTTACCCGCTTCAAATTGCGCCGCGTGAGCAGTGAATGCCAGTAGTAGAGTGCTGCAAAGAGCAAATAGCTTTTTCATGTTTGATTCCTTTGGGCACAGGTGTGCCGTATTCATTTGTTAATGTTTAAAAATCCAGCAATGCTGGTTTGTGATGAATAAAGGAATCAAACAATAGGAGGACGGTAAGGCTTATAAATCACTGTCACTGCTTTTGGGGTGGGTGATTTATCAATCAATGCAAGACTATGCGGTAATAAAATCACATCATCTTGTAAGAGGTTGGTTGGTATTTTGACGATACAAGAAGAGCTACAACTGGTGTGTACTTGCTGCCCTTTCTCCATCAGATGATCACCATGGTGTGATTCAATACAGTCCGTATTGTCCACGCCCATTTTTTGATGAAGCTCAGCCGTTCTATCGTTAGTCGAACTCACTTCGATTGGCGCTGTGGCTGCACGCACACTCGACGCTACGCCCGTTAGCAACATGGCTAATAGACAGAGCATTGTCGTCATAAATGTACGGTTAAAACTCAGCATATAACTTCTTCAAAATACGGTGAATCTTCATCATACAGAATCCTTCTTTTCATACAAGCCAATCACTTAATGCTAGGTTCACAAACAAGACGATTCTGACACTCGATACCGACTGCAGTGCCGATAACACTTGAAATCACTATGAAACCTGAGTAATAGTTAGATCAGTTTTTGTACAAACAAGGAAAGATTAATGCTTAAAAAGAGATTCTTTAAAACAAAAGATGAAGTCGAAGTCACGTTCGAGCTAGACAAAAACCAGTGGGAGTCGATTCAAATTGCAGGCGATTTCAACAACTGGCAACCAGAACCAATGAAGCTCGTGAAGAAAAGTGGCCAGTTTAAGTTTAAGACGCGCTTGCCGAAGGAACAGAATATCCAGTTCCGTTACCTATTCAACGAAGCCGAGTGGGAAAACGATCCACAAGCAGACGCATACGTGCCAAATGGCTTTGGTAGCGATAACAGCGTTGTATGCACACAAGAGCAAATCGCTTAGCACGCAATTCAGAAACAAAGGCGCACCGAGTGCGCCTTTTTTATTGTCTAATTTTCATTGAGTTATCACTTATTGTTGCCATATGACAACAGTGTTTTAACTGAAGTAATATATATCAACAAAAGCCATTTCCTTAATATATCCACATCGCAGCGAGATAGGTGTTCTTAACTAAAAGCTGCTCTCAAACGAAAGCGATTCTTAAAAAATTAAGGAAACAAAAGATGAAAAAACTGATTGTAATCACAGGTGCAAGTTCTGGTATTGGTGAAGCTATCGCACGCCGTCTAAGCGATGAAGGTCACCCACTTCTTCTTCTTGCTCGTCGTGTAGAGCGCTTAGAAGCACTAAACCTGCCAAACACGCTATGTGAAAAAGTAGACGTTACTGAAAAAGCTTCATTTGAAGCGGCAATTGCTAAAGCAGAAGAGAAATTTGGCCCTGCTGACGCACTAGTAAACAACGCAGGCGTGATGCTACTTGGTCAAATTGACACACAAGATGCATCAGAGTGGAAACGTATGTTCGACGTGAACGTACTTGGTTTGCTAAACGGCATGCAGTCTGTGCTAGCACCAATGAAAACTCGCAACAGCGGTACTATCATCAACATTAGCTCAATCGCAGGTAAAAAGACGTTCCCAGATCATGCGGCTTACTGTGGTACTAAATTCGCAGTTCACGCAATTTCTGAAAACGTTCGTGAAGAAGTGGCTGCGTCAAACGTTCGCGTAACAACAATCGCACCAGGCGCGGTAGAAACTGAACTGCTTTCTCACACTACATCACAAGAAATCAAAGATGGTTACGGTGCGTGGAAAGAAGACATGGGCGGCGTGCTAGCTGCTGATGACATCGCACGTGCAGTTGTATTTGCTTATCAGCAACCACAAAACGTTTGTATCCGTGAAATCGCTCTAGCACCAACTAAGCAACAGCCTTAATCTCTGCGATTCTAAGACGAAGAAATTCAAAAAGCGGCTTTAAGCCGCTTTTTTGTTGCTGTAATCAAACGGATCTAAAACGACATTACTTCCTCGGTTTAATCGTTCGATAAGCCACATCAGTTAGGTAGTCATTGAGACGATGTGATGCCGCGACCGCTTCCTCAGCATCAGTATGGCTGACAGCGCGTAAAACGGCAGCATGAAGAGAAGATGCTTCAACCAAATCTGAGTCTTGGTTTTTAAATGCAAACCAAAAGCGGCGGGATAAGCCTTGTAGTGGTGCCATTGCTAACTGTAGATACTCATTACATGCAGCTTTGACGAGCAAGGTATGGATTTCTTTAAGTAAAGACGCGTAAAGCAGATCATCTTTGTTTTCTGCACAAGCTTCTAACTGCTCTGCCAACATTAACATCTGCTGTTTCTCTTCAACACTTGCTCGCGAGGCAGCGTAGTTGACACATAAAGCTTCAATGTCGCGACGGACTTCTAAGATCTTTAGTTGGCTCTCGACAGAGATTGCTGGGATTTGAATTCCACGTCGCGGGTGGATCTCAACCATACATTCATAAGCCAATCTTTGTAGCGCTTCTCGAACTGGCGTTCGCCCAAGTTCTAACTCTTCTGCCAACTGTTTTTCACTGACCATGCTCCCTGGTTCTAATTCGCGGAAGATGATCATTTTTTCAAGTTTGCTGTATGCAACTTCTGTCTTATTGACTGAATTTACGGTCATTCTCGTTCCTATTCCATTGATCAATCTTTTAGTGAGCAATCTCACGATAAGAAGTTTTGCCATTGTACCAAAAAAAGAAATCCGAATATATTAAAAACATACAACTGATATATCAAATGAACATCAGTCATCTATTAGTGAGGTAAGAATGAAATCTTGGAACATTATCCGTCGTTATGAACACACTCCTGACCTACCTGTTTTGGCTGAAGTAGAAGTGTTAGTCATTGGCGGAGGTCCTGCTGGTGTTGCCGCAGCTGAAACGGCTGGTCGTCTAGGTAAAAACACTTGGCTAATTGAGAAATACGGTTTTTGCGGTGGTGCTGCCGTCGCGGGCTTATCTGGCACTATTTGCGGTATGTACATGGCATCGGATGATGAAAATGCACAACCAGAACAAGTGGTATTCGGCTTTACAGAACGTTTTCGTCAAGCATTAGAAAACAAAGGTGGCGTCACAGCTCCACAGCGTTACGGTAAAACGTACACAGTGACGCACGATCCTTTGATGTGGCGTGAAGTAGCAGATGATTTCCTAGAGCAAGCAAATGTCAAAACTCTATTCCATACGTCAGTCACAGGCGTGATCATGGAAGGCGATGCATTTAAAGGCGTGATCATCGAATCAAACGCAGGTCAAAGTATCATCTTAAGTAAACAAATCATCGACGCTTCTGGTGATGCTGCTGTGGTAGCTCGTGCGGGCATGGATTATTACTTTGGCGACAATGGCCGTATTCAAAACCCAACCATGTTCTTCCGTTTTGGCGGAGTCGATATGGACACTTATCTTGACTACTACGGCAACGACACGATCTGCCCTCCAAAAGTCACCGAAAATATTCTTGCAGCCAACGAAAGCGGTGAATACCAGTTGCCACGTCATAAGATTTGGATTTTTCCGACCACACGCGCGAATGAGCTGATGGTTAATGCGACACGCCTTGCAGGTCAAGATGGACGCATGCTGAACGTCATTGATCCTGAAGATTTCACAGAGGCTGAAGTGTTTGGTCGTCGCCAAGTTCGTGAGTACGCCCGTTTCTTGAACAACTTTGTTCCAGGTTGTGAGCAAGCATTCGTTGTCGACACCGGTGTAGAAGTCGGCATTCGTCAAACGCGCTCTATTGTGGGTGTCGAAACGCTAACTAATGAAGACGTTGTTAACTGTCGCAAGCGTGAAGACGGCATTTGCCGTACACCTTGGCCTATTGAATTGCACTCCGGTGACAAACCAAAACTGCACTGGCTAATTAACGATTACTACGACATCCCATTCCACACGCTAGTGCCAGTAGTTGGTGAAAACATCATTGTTGCTGGTCGATGCTTGAGCGCCGAACACGAAGCCCTTGCTTCTGCTCGCGTCACCGCGCAATGCTTTGAGCTTGGTCATGCAGCTGGCATTGCTGCTGCACAAGCGATTGATACAAATACGGCGATTCGTGACCTAAATGTCGCGGAGATTCGCGCCACCATGATTAAAAATGGCTCACGCCTGTAAGGACTGAAAAATGACCGATCTAAAAATTGAACGTGTAGAACTTTACGCTGTAGCAGACCGCGATGCAGCACCTGTACCATGGGCAGATAACCAAGAACCTTTGTTATACACCAATAACATCGTCCGTCTAATTTGTAACGATGGTACAGAGGGGTTAGGCGCAACAATCAGCTACACAGAGAACGATTTTGACCGCTGCATTATCGAATCTCAACGCACCATAGTTCCAGGTTTACTGGGTAAAAATCCATTGGCAACTCAAGAGCTCTACAACTGGTTAATGGCGCGTTGTACTTGGGGTGGTCTGCCGGCTAAAGCGCCAATTGATATTGCAGCATGGGACATCAAAGGCAAAAAAGCGGGCATGCCTCTTTACATGCTTTTAGGTGGCGCTCGAAACAAAATGTTGTCTTACGCATCGACGCCAATGTTCGACACCGTAGAAGAGTACTTCCCGTACCTAGACGACTGTATTGCACACGGCTTTAAAGCAATCAAACTTCACTGCTACTGCGTGTACGAAAAGGACGTTGCCCTTGTTGACGCAGTTCAGGCTCGTTACGGCAAAACAGGCATTCGATTCATGCTTGATACGGCAACCTTCTACACGCCAGAACAAGCAATGGCAATGGCCAAACGCCTAGAACGCTACCACTGGGAATGGTTAGAAGCACCGGTTTCTGATTACGACTACAACACTTATAAACGCCTAGTTAAAAACACTGACCTTGAGATTTCTAGTCATGGTAACTGCTTGTTAACACTGCAAGAAGTGACCTATGCCTTATCACAAGAGATGTGGTCTGACATTCGCCAAGACGCGACGGTTTGCGGTGGTATTACACCTCTAAACAAATGCTTCCACATTGCAGAGGGCTTCTCTAAGAACCTAGAGATCCAATCAATGGGTTACACGCTAACGCAAGCCGCAAACCTGCACGTCGCTCTTGCGCACAACAACTGCAAATTCTTTGAACAGTTCTACCCTTACGAAGACTTTGAGCTAGCGTCGAAAACCGTTATCCGCACCGACAAAGAAGGTTATGTCCGTGCTCCTGAAGGCAATGGCTTAGGTGTTGAAATGGATTGGGACAAAGTGAAAGAAATGTCTGTGGCGTCGTACGTTTTCGAATAAACCGCATGCTTCATGACATAAACAATTAATACAGAGACAGCAAAAGACTGACATCCCTCTAACCCTACACTGTCTGCCTTTCTAATTACTCGTATGGGAACGGGAGAAAGGCAGACACCCTGAGTGTCAGTGACAATAAACAAGGCCGTCCGAGTATTCTCATTAATAGACAATATTGGAAAGTCACAATGAAATTGAATACTTCAGAAATCGACTGGAAACTTACTTTTGGCAGTTTTGGATTTGTACTGCTTCTAGGTATTCTTGCAGTGGTATACCCAGAAGCCGTAAAAAGCACCATGAGCGGCATGCTAGATTTTACCGTCATTAACTTCGGTTCTGGTTTCCTTTGGTACACACTTTTTGCAACAGGTGCCCTATTGTTCCTCGCCTTTTCTAAATATGGCGATATTCGTATGGGCGACACCAAACCTAAGTTTACGAAATTCCAACTGTTCGCAATGGCATTGTCTGCGGGCATGGGTGCAAGCACCATGTACTGGGGCTTTATTGAAGCGGTATACTACTTCATGGACCCTCAGTTCGGTATTACAGATAAAGCCATGGCAATGGAATACGCTACGGCTTACAACATGTTCCACTGGGGCGCAGCAGGCTGGTTTATCTACCTCATTGTAGCCATCCCATTCGCCGTCGTATTCTACCTAAAGAAAAGCCGTCGAATGAGCTTAAGTGGTGTCATTAACTCACTGTTTGACGACCGTTTACCGGTTTGGGCGCAAAAGTTTATTGACCTACTGTTTATTATCACAACGCTTGCTGCAACCGCATTAACATTAGGTTTGGGGATCCCGATGATTTCCTCTAACCTAGCGAGCTTAACGGGCATTCCAGACAATTTAATGTTGGGTATTGGCGTTATCCTTGGGTTGTCAGTGATCTTCTCTCTCAGCTCTTACATCGGCATTGAGAAAGGCATGGCCCGCCTATCTAGTGCAACCATTTATATCTGTGCAGCGTTTGTTGGTATCATCTTCATCATCGGACCATCCGCTCTGATCATGAACAACTTAACCAATGGCATTGGTATCATGTTGACTGAATACATCCGCATGAGCACCAACACAGATCCATATGGCACAACGTTGTTCCCTCAATACTGGACGGTATTCTTCCTAGCGAACTGGATTTCTTACTCACCGGGTGTAGGTGTCTTCATCACTAAGATCATCCAAGGTCAGAAGCTAAAAGACGTGGTTCTCATCCTCGTGATTGGCGGCACAATGGGCTCTGCGGTTATCTTCGGTGTATGTGGCACCTTCTCAATGGATCTTGTAAACAACGGCGTCGTTGATGGTGTCAAACTGATTGGTGAAGGTCAGCCAACTGAGTTGGTGAAGCAAGTATTTGATTCTACCTCTATCCCGATGTTGCTTACTGCTATCTACTTAGTCACGATGATTCTGTTTACAGTAACAACACTAGATGGCACGTCTTATTCACTGGCAGGCATCGCGACTAAGCAGCTAGATGAAGAAGCAAACGTAAACCCGATGTTCCGCCTATTCTGGTGTTTGTTGCTAACAGCGTTGCCAATCATCTTCTTGCTGATTAATGCAGACTTAAACATCCTTAAAGCATTCCCTGTACTGATCATCGTATTGATCGTACCAGTGTTCTTCATCGCGGCGGTTAAAACCCTCCAATACCTTAAACAAAACTACGGACAAATTATGGAGCATCAACGCCAACAAGATGAAATCCTTGCCAAGGAAGTACAACAAGAACAAACCGAGGTTACCAACCAACAACCTGCTCCACAGGCTAGTTAGTCACCTTTAGGCAATTAAAAAGCTCCGAGTAATCTCGGAGCTTTTTTGTTTTGACTGATCCGTCCTGAAATGTGTTTTCACATTGTGTGGCGAATTACAACTACTTCACCCAGATCCTAGCCGCTTTGTCATTGTAATGACTAGAAGAGTGCCAGATTCGAGTCCATCGGTAACATCCATAATAATGGTGTTTACCACGTTTTTTACCCAGTTTGATTTTGTAACCACGAGTCAATCGTGGTGATATTGTCATCGCAGAAAATGTGTAGATGTAATTATCACTCAAGTCGTACACAGCTTTCTTTGGTGCAACGCATAAACGCTTACCTGTAAAGTCATCATTTTCGTAAAAACAGGCAAGACTATCATCAGGTTCGATCAGTATCATTGATGTCTTATCATTCAGATACTTAACGAACTTTTCATCCTTGTAATAAGTCCTATATTTAGTTTTTCGACCAAATTCATAGTCAGAAACTAAAGTCACACGATACCCATTACGAATAGTGAAAGATGACGTGATGTCGTTAAAGTCAGCTGGAAGCTTTAAAGGTTTGTTTATGTCCTTAGTGGAATAGCACAAGCTGCGACCATTGTAATGAGCATGCTCGTAAAGACATAAGGCTGTTTCACCTACCCCATCATCAACTTGATACGAAGGAGAACAATCACTTACAACAGTCGGATTACCAATTGAAAAACCACCCATAGCGCAAGCTTTAATAGTGCTTGTTTCGTTAGTAACAGCTTTGCCTATCAATGTTTGTTCATCGACAAAATAACTAATCGTATTGTCTAGTACACGTTCATTTTGATCCAAGTGCTCTTGGTAGATGAACGAAAACACTCCCGCCCCATCAATAGACTGAGAGTAGGACTCTGGTTGTACACCCACCATAAGGTTATCACTGTCAACAAAATCGATCTCAATACCGCCTGTATTCTCAATGATTTGTCTAGTGCTTACAGGACTGCTCACATACTCAGAACACTGAACCTTCAAGTTGTTATCAATACAAAATCGTACTTTATTTGTTTCAATAGTGTTACTGGTTAAGTAGACTTTGCTACTCAGTTTGACACCATTCTCAGCTTGCCAGTAAATGTCTTGAGGGTTCCCTTGTTTATCAAAGTTCGTCGCCAACGCACCATCAACATAGGAAAAAAGAACATACTGCCCAGATGTACCCATGCTTTGCCGCGTTATAGAGAAGCTTTCGGAGACTATTTCTAGACTACCTAAATTGTCTAGCGCTGATGCTGACGTACCGGATAGCGCTTTCTGGGGTATTATTCCCACTAATATATAAAACAAAATAAATGAAAATTTTTTCATAATACCTTCCGTTTGTTCGTTACCTTATTTCATTAAGTAAGAGACTTTTAAATCTTCCGATGAGTTATAATTAAGAAGCTCAGTCACCTATGTTCAATGAAACAAATTTAAGTTGGTTAGCAAGAATGTAAAAAGTAAAATATCTCGCTAACCAACACTTATTAAATAGAACAAACTATTGCTAGCATTTGTTGTAAAAATAAAGCAATAGTGCTAACAATAAATATTAATCCGTATTTTTCTTACAGATATAATATCCCTTATAGAAAGAGCGAGGTGCTTTTTGAACGGAAAGATCATCACTTAACATAGTGACTTCTCCCCACCCACCAGTGACAGCGAAACCGGATTCGATGTGATTGCTTGACCAGTACCCTGTTTCTCCAGGCCAAGTCGCATCAATCTCATCCATATCTTCATTGACGAGGGTTTGCATATCGGCAGCAGAAAGCGCACTTATCTTGCCACCTAGTGCTTTACAATATGAATTTAGAAGATGCTCATCTCCCTCAAAAGACGGGGCTGCTGTGTAAGTTTTTTTCGCAGTTTTATCTGCATTCCAAACATCCTCTTCATGTTTGAACGATGTCGAAGGGAAAAGAACATCAAATTGTTGTTTAGTAGGTGGGCGGCAGTAAGGATCACAATCAGATTCCGCAACAATCCTAGTAGTACACGCATTCCAAGTTGTACTACCTACATCAAAGTAAACCTCCTCACATATCTCTACTACATTTACTTCAGCCAAATTAAGGCTCTTCAATTCGTAATATGCTTGAACGTCTACCTTTTTCCCACTTAGATCCGGAGTATTGGTGCCCTCACTTACCTGAGTTGCTATGACTTTTTTATCAACTTTATCTTGTATCAGACTCAACCATAAGCCAACACCAACTTTGGAGCCTTCTTCGTCATCCCCTGTAGGTCCGATATATGAAAAATCCACTGTAATGCCGATATCGCTATCTGCACTCAGTACAACATTATCTTGAACTGTTTGACTCACAGACCACCAGTCTCGATAATCAACAAGATCATTAGCAGTTCTTAACCGATCAGGAAAGTTCACATAAACGGAAGCAGAACACGATGAGTCTAAACACAGAGATATGCTTCTCCCTGCATCAGCTTGCTTCGGAGTATACAAGATACCATTCATCAATCGTTCTTTACTTGTAGCGTCAATCCAATAGTAATTGTTCCTCTCACCCGTTGCAGAGTAAAGGTTCAATCCCATGCTCCCATTAACGCTTCCTGTAATACTTTGTCCAACGTTAACAACTCCACTTTGATGCAAAGTCGGTATTTCAATCTTTTCAACTGACGCATTACTTTTCAGTGGTAAAAAAGAGGCCAAAAATAAAACTGGGACACTATACTTATGTATAAATTTTTCTCTAAATAAAAAATGCATTTACTAAATCTCATGTAAACCAATGGAAAAAGTAAATATTCATCATCGCTTTATAATTTAAAAGTCCCCACTTCATAATTCTTCTTATACTATTTGATAAGAGAGCTAATTATTTTTAGTTTTATGTCATTCATTCACACAATAGCTTGTCATAAATTACATATAAATGGACGAAAATCTCAGTACCATTTTTACTAATTGCATTAAATACTTTCTGATCACAATCCCATGCAGTCTAATAACGTAAATGAGCTTCCCTCTTCAAGTGATCTTCCATCAAGCTCAACTTGCCAACTGATCAACGAACTAAGAAGTAAAAGAAATAGAATTAATATGAGCCAAGAAGACTTAGCGTCATTTTGTGATACATCAGCGAGCCATATCAGCAAGATCGAAAACCTCAGAGTTGTTCCTAGGCTAGATACGTTTTTGAGAATGTGTTTAGCCTTAAACGTAGAATTCACCATACTAACAAGGTAAAAAGCCTTTTAGGGTAACCATTCATCAATGCAAATGCGTTTATTGAAATCCCTGACAAATTTGTTTAAGTTTCAGGGATAATTCCTACAAGATGCATCACTGCTATGAACGTACAAGACACTAAGCAATCACTTATCATCGTGGAAGACGATCCCAAGCTGCAGGCTATGCTAAGCGAATACTTTGAAGGACAAGGCTTCGAAGTTAGCTGCATAGACAATGGAACGGACGCTCCGGATGCGATTCTTGAAAGCCAGCCAGATCTCGTTCTTTTAGATTTGATGTTGCCGGGGCAAGATGGATTGAGCGTTTGCCGCCAGATCCGCGAATGCTACAAAGGAAAAGTGCTGATGCTTACTGCCAGTGATGATGACTTTGACCATGTTGCTGCGCTTGAAATTGGTGCCGATGATTTTGTGACTAAGCCGATCAAGCCACGTGTTCTGCTTGCTCGCATTCGAATGCTATTACGCCGTAAAGAAGCATCAGCAACAGATTCAGACACATGTTTAGAGGTGGGCGTCCTTTGCCTTAACCGTCTGCGTAAAACGTGCGCTCTAAACCAAGAACCCATTCCTCTCACCGACGGTGAATTTGATCTCCTTTGGGTACTCGCAAGCCATCCTGAACAAACCCTTTCTCGCGAGTGGCTCACCAAAACATTACGTGGCATCGAATACGACGGCACCGACCGCACCATTGATAACCGTGTCGTGACACTGCGTAAAAAACTCGGCGACAGCACTACACCACCACAGAAAATCATTACTGTGCGCGGTAAAGGTTACTTGTTTATGCCCGATGCTTGGAATGCGTAATGAAACGTATTTATCTGGAAAGCTTTTTAGGTCTGATCATCCTATTTGTAGCCAGTCTTGTTGGCTATGAAGTCATTGTTTATCAGCTTAATACGGACTACGACTACCTACTAGAAGAGCATGAAGCTCAAGCTTTCCATGAGCTGATCTATCCGATGTATCAAGAAAAAGGCGAGGAATACACCGTTCAGCAATTAGAGAAATTCGCAACATCGAGTCACATGTTGTTAATTGCTCAGGAAATGACGAATCTTCCTCCAGAGGTGCAGAAAGCATTCGATGAAGATCCATCCGTTAATACATCGTTTGATGATGAGCGAGACTTGTGGTTTCGCTTTGAGCCCGGCTCCCCTATCTTCAAGTTAACCCAAAACCCCAACAGCCCTATCATTCAAGCCATCAATTTTGACGACAACATCGTTTGGCTGTTTTTCCTTGCTGGTTTTGCGCTGTATTGTGTCTTGCTGATTTGGTTCTTAAGTCGACGAGTTCGCGCTTTAGAGAAGGTTACCGTTGATTTTGCCTCTGGAGATTTCAACGCCAGAGCGGACACCTCCAGTGCCAAATCCGTCGGTACGTTGAATAGAAGCTTCAACCATATGGCGGATAAGGTGTCTCGACTCATCACCACCAATAAAATGCTCACCAACGCGGTAGCGCATGAGCTTCGCACCCCGATTTTTCGTCTGCAATGGCAAGCCGATCTACTGGCCGACGCCGCTTTAAATGAACAACAACAGAAATACGTCGACAGCATCGTAGAAGATATCGACGACATGGAAAATATGGTGGAAGAGCTGCTCTACTACGCCAAAATGGAGCGACCAAATGCCGAGATTCAAACTTCCTCTGTCGCCCTATCAAGCTTTGCCCAATCGTTTTTACCCAAGTGGCAACGTGACACCCAACTTTCTATCTTGATTAACGACACGAGCTCACAACAGGCAATCATTGACGCCGACCCAAAACTGCTAAAACGCGCCTTAGATAACCTACTTCGCAATGCGATGCGTTACGCACAAACCCAAATCGTGCTAGAGATTATGGAGACACCGGAGAAATCTTGTATTCGTGTGCATGACGATGGCTGTGGTGTGGAAGAGAAAGACTGGCCTCATCTGTTTGATGCGTTTTACAGTGCTGATAAATCACGTAACAAGAGCACCAGCGGGTTCGGTTTAGGGCTTGCGATCGTCAAACAGATCGTTGAATTGCAGAATGGCGAAGTCTATGTCTCACACAGCCCGTACGGCGGTGCGTGTTTTACAATCTGCTTTCCCAAGTAAATTCATAAACTTATCAATACTCCCTTAAACGCCATTACAAAAGGCGACACTTCAATACAATTGGCCGACAGAGCATCACAATAAAACAGTGTACATTTAATCCATAAATTCACAGCAATAATGGATCAACGCAATGTATAAACCTCTTCTTCTCGTCACCCTTTCTTCCACACTTGCTGCTTGTGCTTACAACCAAGAACCAGTTGTCGATATGACCAATGTTGACCAAGCCCAATACGAGCAAGACTTCACGTATTGCCAAGGTTACGCAGAAAAAGTGGATAAAGGCGAAGCCGCTAAAACTGAAGCACAAAATGGTGCCGTTACAGGTGCGTTGGTCGGTGCCGTTGCAGGTGCATTAGAAAATGGCATTGGCGGCGCTGCTGTGGGCGCGGTGGCAGGCACTGCTGTTGGTGCAGGTGCTGGGGCTGTTGGTGGTGCTAACGATTCAACCAAAACTCAATCCTTAGTTCTGCGTAAATGCCTAGCGAACAAAGGCTATACCGTATACGACCTTGATTCATAACGTATAAATTCGCATCAATTACACAAAATTTTGCGTTGAGCGACGTTAATTTCACAAATGTTTCACGCTCGACCTATTAGTTTCATGTTTTCCAATTCGATGCACTTCTGTCATCAGGGGAGGCTTTATCCCTCAAAGCGCCCCTCTTTTTTAGGGCTTAGCAGTTAAAAGGCCACATTTTGAAACCAGGTAAAACAGGCATTCGCCGGATATTGGACGCAACCGGCTATTCACTTCAAGGATTGAAAGCAGCGTGGACTCACGAAGCCGCTTTCAGACAAGAACTGGTACTTACACTTGTCCTTTCTGTTTGCGCATTCTTGCTTCCTGTCACCACCTTAGAACGCATCATGATGATCAGCAGCCTTCTGTTGGTCGTGATTGTTGAATTGATTAATTCCGCCATCGAAGCGGTTGTCGATCGTGTCAGCGATGACTGGCATGAACTCAGTGGAAGGGCCAAAGACATTGGCTCCGCAGCAGTATTTGTTGCACTTTTTCTCGCCCTATTTGTTTGGGCGTCGATTTTACTTTAGTCACATCGAAGCACGTCAATTATGAAGACAATTGAACTCCCAACGAAAGGTATCTCCTACATTACCTTTACGCTTTTATTAGCCTTGTATTTCGCTCTTGTAGTCAATATCCCCATCTACAAAGAGTTGGTTCATATATTTGCGGATCTCGACCAGGTTAAGATCGGTTTCATCATTACGATTCCAATCTTCTTTTTTGCGGCGTTGAATTTCCTATTTAACCTGTTCAGTTGGCCTTGGATCAGCAAGCCCTTCTTCATCTTATTACTGATCACATCGGGCATGGTGAGTTACGCAAGCTACAACTACGGCACCTTGTTCGATACGGACATGATCACCAACATCGTTGAGACAGATACCAGTGAAGCCAGCTCATACTTGAGTGCCTACTCACTTATCTGGACACTATTGATGGGAGTTCTCCCTGCCCTGATCGTCTTCAAGATTAAGTTCAAGCCTCTTGAAGGCAAATGGCTTCGCTTCACGTTGACCAAAATCGTCTCAATGCTGGCTTCATTGGCTGTTATCGCTGTGATTGCAGGCATGTATTACCAAGACTATGCGTCAGTTGGTCGCAACAACAGTTACCTAAAGAAAGTCATAATTCCGACTCAATACGTGTACGCGATCTCTAGCTATGTAAAAGAAAACTACTTAACCACGCCAGAACCCTACCGTGAGATTGGTACGGATGCGAAACAATCCCAACTTGCACTAGAGCAAGCAAAAGAGAAGCCGACGCTACTTGTCTTTGTATTAGGTGAAACAGCACGAACTCAGAATTATCAAATTAATGGCTATGAACGAGAGACTAATCCATACACCAGTAAGTTAGATGTCATCTCGTTCCAAGACGTTTCTTCCTGTGGTACCGCAACGGCTGTCTCTGTGCCTTGTATGTTCTCTCAATTACCACGCCACGACTTCGATCGCAGTAAAGCAGACAACCAAGATAACGTATTGGACATCATGCAGCGCGCTGGCATTGATTTGATGTGGAAAGACAACGACGGTGGCGACAAGGGCGTTGCCCATAAGATCAACAAGATGGATGTCGCACGCGGCAAACAAAACACGCTTTGTAACGGTAACACCTGCTACGATATGGCGCTGCTAGACAATTTGGACGACCAAATCGCGAGCATGAAAGGTAACCGAGTTGTTGCGCTTCACCTGATTGGCAGCCATGGTCCGACATACTTCCAGCGCTACCCGAAAGACAAAGCGTTTTTCCAACCAGACTGCCCTCGCGCAGATATTGAAAACTGTAGTGTGGAGCAAATTGTTAACTCTTACGACAACACGATCCGCTACACAGACTTCGTCTTGGATCAGACCATTGCAAAACTGAAAACGTTGGAAGATAAATACAACACGGCGATGATCTACGTCTCTGACCACGGCGAGTCTCTGGGCGAAAACGGGTTGTTCTTACATGGCATGCCTTATGGTTTAGCACCGGATTTCCAAAAGCGTGTTCCTATGATGCTTTGGATGTCACCAGGCTTTAAACAAGCCAAACACGTCAACACCGATTGCTTGGCACAAGAAGCGCAGCAAACCGCAACGCACTCACACGATAATGTCTTCCACTCATTGTTGGGCATTATGGATGTGGAAACCAATGCCTACGACGGCGCTTTAGATATCTTTAAGACTTGTCGAACATCTTAGTTAAAGACAAATAAGTAAAAGCCTGTCCCATTTACTCGGGTCAGGCTTTTTTATGACATTTCGCTCTCAGAAATCCAACAGGTTCTCGTTATAATGTTTATCCCGTCAACGAACAAAGTAGAACCAAATGAAAATTGGCATCATCGGCTTGGGCGACATTGCTCAAAAAGCTTACCTTCCTGTTATCACTCAGCTTCCAAATGTTGAGTTGGTATTTTGTACCCGCAATGCGAACGCACTCAACGCGCTCGCTCAACAGTATCGAATCGCAGAAACCTGCCAAGACTATCAACAACTGGTTGGCATGGGCGTAGATGCGGTCATGATTCACGCCGCTACTAGCGTTCACCCTCAAATCGCGTCTTTCTTTTTAGAACAAGGCATCCCGACATTCGTTGATAAGCCTTTGGCAGACAGCGCTGCTGAAGTAGAAAAGCTATATGAACTGGCTGAACGCGTGAAACAGCCTCTGTATGTTGGCTTCAATCGCCGTCATATTCCGCTCTACAATCAACATATGCCGAACATCCAGAAAGGCGAACTTTCAGGCTTGAAATCTCTGCGTTGGGAGAAAAACCGTCATCAATTACCGGGGGATATCCGTACCTTCATTTTTGATGATTTTATCCACCCTCTTGATAGCGTGAACATCACGGCCAGAGCAGATCTGAAAGACGCTTACATTACACATCAAATGGATGGTGACCAACTGGCTCGTTTAGATATCCAATGGCAGCATAGTGAGACACTGCTTCACGCATCCATGAATCGCCATTTTGGGATCACCACAGAGCGTGTCCAAGCCTGCTATTCGAACAAAGCAATGGAATTTGATTCGTTTGTTGAAGGGAAACTGTGGCAAGACAATCAGGAGCAGAAGTTGAGCTTAAGAGACTGGACGCCAATGCTGACCAGTAAAGGCTTCCACTCTATGCTGTTGGATTGGTTTGAAGTCATCCAGTCAGGCAAAATCGCTTCTGAAATAGTAGCGCGCAATATCGCTAGCCACCAACTTGCCGAAGCGATTTGTCAGCACATTGAACAGTCAGTGCGTCGATAATTAAGCACTAAAACGAGCGCGGAACGCTTTGGGAGCCAATCCCATGGTTTTAATGAACACTTTGCGAAACGCGCTCGCGTCTTGATACCCAACTTGATAAGCGATGACTTCAAAAGCTAAGTTACTCGACTCTAATAAATCACACGCCTTTTGCACACGAAGATGCTGTAGATACTGATTCAAGTTCAAACCTGTCGCTTTTTGGAAACGTCTCTGAAGCGTGCGCTCAGTTAAACAACTGATCTCCGATAGAGATTGGTTTGAAATCACATGTGAGAAATGATCAGCCATGTAGTGCTGAGCACTAAGAACGGCACTATCACCATGTTGAAAGTTAGGTGTGAATTGCTGATAAAAACGTTGCTCTCTGGCACCAGTATCGACCACCAGCATCTTTCCCAACAAACGCATCACTGCAGGTGTACTTAGCTGAGAAACCAGCTCCAACCCCAAATCAAGCCAAGACATCATGCCACCAGCGGTAATGATACTGCCCTCGTTGATAAGGATGGACTCGGGCTTAAGCGTCACGTTAGGAAACCTATCTCGGAATAACCCTGCCAGCCCCCAGTGTGTTGTGCAAGCTTTGTTATTCAACAAATCAGCGTGAGCGAGAACAAACGCCCCTGCACATGCAGAGGCCACAACCGCACCGGCTTTGTGCTGCTCAAACAACCAAGACGTTAACGCCTCACTTGGCGAAAGGTAATATTGCTCCGCACCGCTTGGCGGCAGTATGACGACCGTGAACTCATCGGCTCGAATAACGCCTTCTTTGCAATCAATGATGTCTGCATGAAAGCGGCATTCAACATCCAGCTCAATCGAAGCGCGGTTTGCCATCTCAAACAGCTCCTGCAAGCCATAGACTGACGCTTTTGAAGCCCCCGGATAGTTCACAATAGCAATGTTTATCTTGTTCATTCCAATTGTCGTTTTTGACCTATTTTTTGTCATTTTAGACACTGAGCAAGATAAAAGAAAGTACGCATAATAGCTCCCATACCAAAGCAACACATTCACTGAAAACAAAAGGAAAACACCATGAGCCAAGCAGCACTTCTTGTTATCGATCTACAAAACGACTACTTCCCTAACGGTAAATTCCCTCTATGGAATACAGAAGCAACACTAAACAACATCAAGAGCGCCATTGCTAAAGCGAATGAGAAAAATATTCCTGTCATTCACATTCAGCACATCGCCGACCCAGCAATGGGCATTGCGCCTTTCTTTAATGAAGGTTCTGAAGGCGCAGACATTCATCCTGAGATTTTAGCGCTAGCGCCAAATGCCGATGTGGTTATCAAACACTTTGCGGACGGCTTTGAACAAACAAACCTTGAAGAAGTACTGCAAAAACACGGGGTAACAGAGCTATTAGTAACTGGTATGATGACGCAAAACTGTGTCACTCATACTGCGATTTCTAAAGCGGCAGAAAAATACGAGGTATCGATTCTTATGGACTGTTGTACAACGGTCGATGAAATGATTCACAACATCGCGCTGCACGCTGTATCAACTCGCGTTCCACTTGTAACGGCAGAACAAAAACTGTAAGCCTGCGAGCATCCACTATACTGTCTTAATTAGAATGACCCGATGCGCCACGCGTCGGGTCCTGTTGGTTGGCACTGACTCTCATTAACTCTATAGGGACAGCACAATGAAGTGGATGTCAGTTTTATCAATTATAACCTTATCGAGCGCACTCTCCGGCTGTGGAGGGAGCGATTCCTCAGATCCAGAGATTGCGGTAAGAGCTCTCAACTTTCAGACCGTTAACTTCGTCAACCAAAACCCGAGCGGTGTTTCAGATATCAGTGTTCAAGCCAATTATGGCAGCCTGCAAGAAGATATTTATTCCAATCTGCCACTTTATGGTGCGACAGAAACAGGCTTGCTGTTGATTCAAGAAAACGCCAGTACTTTTGATATCACGTTTGATTTGATTGAAACCAATAGCCAGCAAACCTTAGTCAGTGAGACACGTTCAATTGCTGTCTCTAATCCTCAAGTGATCTTTGCTTTTGGTGACGCTAACACAGGTTTTTATGACCTCGTCTTCCAAGACAAGCCCGACACGAGCAGTACAACCAATACCCAAGTCTCTGTATTCGTTATGGATGCTAGCCAACTCCAAGGCGGTATCAACAGTGATGTTTGGGTGGATGGGTCCCAACGGATCTTTAATCTGAGCAAAAGAACCTTGTCGAGCCAGATCATCGTAGGTGCGAATACCGCAAATGTTCCGATTGAAATCAGAGAAACAGGCACTATAACGGTGATAGACACGTGCAGTATTTCTACCGAAACCAGAGCCATCATGGTGATATTGGATCCATTGGGCAACTGTCGAGTGCTGTCTGTTTTAGACTCTGTTTTTTAAACCATTTGTTGGTATTTTGGACACTCAATAAGGTATGCATAAAACGCATACCTTACTTCACATTTTATCATTTGTGTCATCACAGACTTATCTCTACACTTCGCGCTCTTTTTTCTACTTGAGCGCACAATGCATGCTTTTTTCTCAAACCATTTTCGCTCAGGTGCTGAGAATGTCCGTCATGTTGGGCCTGTCGTTAATCATCGTCCATAACTCACCTAAGTTATTGGAAATATTGGCAGAACAAGCCATCAACAGCGGTTGCCATCAAACCACTGGCGACGGCGAACACCAGGATCACTCTCATCACCACCATCATCATTAATAAGAGCAAATTATGAGTATTTTCCGATTTCCAATTCTTGTTTGGCTTGGAATAGGGATTTTGATTATCTGTCTAGGGATCAGACAATCGTTCGGCATTTTCATGATGCCAATTTCAGACCACTTCCAAACGGGCCGTGAGTTCTTTAGCTTTGCTATTGCCTTGCAAAACCTGTTGTTTGGAGTGTTCCAACCATTTGTTGGTATGGCGTCAGACCGTTGGGGGGCAAAGCGTATAATCATTTTAGGTGCCATTTCTTACGCTTTGGGTCTTTACCTGACTTCTATCGCGGTTGAACCAACCATGATGTATTTGTCGCTGGGTGTGCTGGTTGGTTTCGGCTTAAGCGCGACCAGTTACGTGATCGTGCTAGGCGCAGTGGCGAAAGTGGTTCCTGCCCAACACGCTGCAAAAGCATTTGGTTTGACAACTGCTGCGGGCTCATTCGGCATGTTTGCGATGATCCCCGGCGCACAAGCGCTTTTAAGTGACTTTGGTTGGCAAGGTGCACTTCAGGTGTTTGCCGTATTGTGTAGCTTTATGGTGATGTTTGCGTTGTTCATGAGAACGGCAAAACCACAAACCAACAACGCCGCAAGTGCTCAAGAAGATACACAAACTTTGAAAGAAGCGTTAAAAGAAGCTTTCGCACACAAAGGTTACTGGTTGATCCACGCTGGCTTCTTCGTGTGTGGCTTCCATGTCATGTTTATCGCCACTCATTTACCAAGTTATTTGGCGGATAAAGATTTACCGGCTTCAACAGCAGCAATGGCACTGGCGTATGTTGGCATCTTCAACATCTTTGGCTCTTACTTTTGGGGCGTGATGGCTGATCGCTTTAACAAGCGTCACGTTATGTCTGCACTGTACTTAATGCGCACGGTGGTGATCGGTGCTTTTGTGACTTTACCTGTCACCGAACACACCGCTGCCATTTTTGGCGGTGCTATCGGCTTCTGTTGGTTAGGCACGGTGCCACTGACTTCCGGCTTGGTCCGCCAGATTTTTGGTGCTCGTTACCTTTCTACATTGTACGGTTTGGTGTTCTTCACTCACCAAGTAGGCAGCTTCTTGGGAGCTTGGGTTGGTGGCCGCATTTACGATTACTACGGCTCTTACGATCCAATCTGGTGGTCAACAGTCGTATTGGCATTTATCGCGGCTCTTATTCACCTGCCGATCAATGACAAACCGGTACCACGTTTGAACTTGGCAACCGCGTAATCAAAGAAGGCTCTTAACGTTTTCGTTGGGAGCCTTTTCTCTTTTCTCCCCGCAACACGCTTTTTGTTTTCCCTCAATCGAATAGGCATTCTCATCAATGATTGCTTATTTAAGATAAAGTGCGTCCATTCATCCTCTGTTAAGATTCGTGTGACATACTTAACACAACGCTATAAATCAAAAAGGGTTTTAAATGAGAACACTCGGCAACATCATCTGGTTTGTATTCGGTGGCGTATTCATGGGTTTGCTATGGTGGTTCTTCGGACTACTGGCCTTCATCAGTATCATCGGCATTCCATGGGGACGCGCTTGTTTTGTGATGGGTAACTTCTCGTTCTTCCCATTCGGCAAAGAAGCGGTTTCACGAGATGAACTGACCAATGAAATGGACATCGGTACTAGCCCGCTTGGCGTGATTGGTAACGTGATTTGGTTTGTATTTGCAGGTATTTGGTTGGCAATCGGTCATATACTTTCTGCCGTAGCATGCTTCGTAACCATCATTGGTATTCCGTTCGCACTTCAACACCTGAAACTGGCGGTTATCTCTCTGGCTCCGATTGGTAAAACAGTCGTGACAACAGAAGAAGCGGCAATGGCTCGCTACAACATCAACCGTTAATTTTGTCGCCCTCTGAGCATCCTGCTTAGAGGGTTATTCCTGTCAAAAGTAAGCCCATAATTGCCACTGCATACTCAAGAATAATGGATTGAAAGTTCATACTCCCACCTTAGTTAAAAGTTAAAATTAATACCTAGTTCTACGCTGTTCTCTTCACTTATCTTGGTCGACCCCGGTGAAACTCGATGCTCACCAAATGTGTACTTCACATAAGGCTCTACCCATTTCGGTTTTAAAGTAATACGCACTTCGTGATTGGTTCGATGACCGCCCTCAGTAAGTTTTTTATCGTAGTTATAAGAATAACCAAGCCGGATAAAATCAATCGGTGTATAGCTTGCACCAACGGTGTTTTTCCACTCTCTTTCTGTTTTTTCCAATGATGGGAATGACTTACCAATTGAGCTGGTTCTCCACTCATGAGAACTATTGGCGAAAACCATCCAATCATCCCCTAACGCGGTTCCGGTAAACACGCCCGCATCATAGACGTCGAACAGATCTGCACGTCCATAGCTCACAAATGCTTCTGTGTAGAATTGCCCAAGCATAACGCCATATCCTGTCCCCAATTCTAAATACCCCGTAGAATCGACCTCAGCAGAAATGTTCCACTCTTCTGTAGCTTGTAAATACCCTGAGGCAGTCACAATCCATTCATCATCTGTATTGGACACATCTAAACCAAACTCTGGCATTTTGTGGTCAGCAGAAAAACACGGCACGGCAAAGAGCGCGCAAAGCAGCGTCAGAGATTTATTCATTTGGATACCTATCAGAAAGACTCGAAAAGAAAAAAGGAGCCACTTAAATCAAGCGGCTCCTTGCTACTTACCCTTATGCGATTTGGTTTACGAGCGCTCAACGCGGTCGCGAATCGCTCTTTTTATTTCCTGACGTTGCTCTTGTGATAGGGATTGAACCTTTTGTTTCAATTCTGCGCGCTGTTCCGGCGTTAAGCTCTTCGCCGATGCCTCCATTGCAGGCTCAGGCGTCGCCTCAATAGGGTTTTCAGGCGTGATCTCAATTGGATTCACTGGACCGTCCGCGATTGGATGCTCTGGAATCGGCTCCATCGGGTTAGAAGGTGAACCAGCGATAGGATGTTCTGGTGTTGGTTCAATTGGATGAACAGGGTTTAGTTTCGCTTCTTCTACGATAAGGCGACCATCTTCAACGCTTAAATGTACGAAGCCATCATCACTAACAAAGATAAGTTCGTTATTACGGACTTCAATGTGACCCACTACTTCGCCTGATGAATCTTTAACAACCTCACCGTCAGTGTAGTAAAGCTCACCACCGACGTTAAATACGGTGTTTCCCTCTTCGCCACGGATCGCAACTGTCGTAACTTCGCCGTTATCACCTTGGATAGCCATGCCATCAAAATGCTCGCCATTAAAGGTTTGAACAGAAGCAACACCTACTGGCTCATTTGAGGAATCTGAACCTGATGAAGAACAGCCAGCTAGAAATGTCGCCGCGATGATTGCACTCAGTAATTTAACTTTCATGATTTACTCTCTTAATTTGTCGAAACTCAGGGATGCCTCTTGCAAGAAAAGTGGACTCCCTGCCCGATGAAGAGAAGTATATTGAGCAGTGTTTTATTACTCTAATCGCTAAAAAGAAACCCGCACTTAACGGCGGGTTATTAATAAACAAGAGTAGAGAGCGTGATAACCAAGGGTTATTATCGCTGTTGTGAGCGCTCTAGGTGTTTGGTTATGACATCAGTGATGATGCTGCGCAGCCAATGAACCATTTCATTACGGCGATTTTTATGGTGATAGTAAGCGTGCAAGCAAGGCTCAATCACGATACCGTCGAACTCGATATCCAATCTTCTTAATTGAGAGATCTTATCGACGTTCACCGTTTTTGAAGCGGGAAACACCATGTCCGAGTTTGCCACCACGTCGATGATGGCCGACGGCAATTCAGATCGAAACGCGATTTTTGGCTCCACGCCTTTGATTTTCATTATCTTCTCAGAAAACGATACGCTCGAGTTCCAATCGGCTGCAATCACGGTCGCAAACTCTAAATCCCTGCAATCCGAGATTTGTAGTCGGTCACCGGGAAACGGATGATCTTTTCGCACGTACGCACAGAAGGTGTCTTTGACGATCATTTTCGTCAGTAGCTCTTTTGGAGCGTGGTTGATTTCATAGTTCACACCAAGCGTGACATCGTCTTTGATGATCTCATCCATGGTGGAGCGAGACCAATTCAACAAGTGGATCTGAACGTTTGGCGCTGCTTGTCGAATCGCCTGACAGATTTCACTGGCGTAAGAGCTCAAGATAAAAGGCGCTAACGCAATCTTGATGGTTCCGTTCATTTCTAACGGGTTAAATGCTTTGGAACCGTTGAGCGTGATAGAGATTTCATCCAGTAACGGCGCGAGATTTTCTGCTAAATCGTTCGCATACTCCGTCGCTCGCAACCCGTGATGGGTTTTCACAAACAGCTCATCTTCAAAATGATCACGCAGCCGCTGCAATGCCTTACTCACGGCGGGTTGAGAAACAAACAAGCGCTCTGCCGCTCGGCGCATATTGCGCTCTTGGTGCAAAATGATGAATGTTCGGAGCAAATTCAGGTCGAGGTTTGAGAAGAGATCTTTGGCCATATTCCACGTCGATAATAACTTGAGGTTATTATTCAGCATAAGAACAGATTTGCGTACTTTCCAATCTCAACGCATGAATTCTTTGCGCTCGCTACGCTTCTATGACGGAAAAATAACAGTGGCTGCGATCAAGTTGGCGTTTATAAAATTCGAAATGCACCGCTTCGATGAACACCATGCTCTCAGTAAACGTTAATCTGCGGCATTCTTCGCTTATCACATTGCTCAAACTTATCATTTCACATCGCTTTGAAATAAGTCGTTTGTTCATCCTAGTATCAGCTCGGATGCGGGCTTTTAGATAACTTCTTTGATGCAGGAGTGAGGATATCCAGTATTGGTTTTTATGCGTTGATTCTCAAAAAGTAGAGTAAAAAACCTAGTACATTAAACGAGATAACCCACACCAAATTTGTAGATTGAGAACTTCCGTCAAGTGCATCCATCTTTCTCTAATAAAGGAGCTGCTCAAGCGTTTATTAAGGAAGATAAAAAGCAGTGCCCCGTGAAGATTTTCTATATTTCATTGAAAGTGATTTTAACTTTCCAATGTTCAATCACTAAAGTAGATAGGATAAGGTTTATGGGTTACAGTTTCTTACAACAATCAAAGTCTTTCATTCTTATACCAAAAATGGTTTAGACGCATAGCAAGGATTCCTATGATAAATAAAAAAGTATTGATTCTCTTTGCGCATCCTTCCCAGCATCGCTCAGAGGTGAATGCTCCCCTTTTTAAAGCAGCTAATACAATTGAAGGTGTCACTTGTGTCGATCTCTACGCCGAGTACCCACACTTCAATATCAATATTGACCGAGAACAACAGCGTTTACGCGACCACGATGTGGTGATTTTTCAGTTTCCGCTGTACTGGTACTCCACACCAGCCATTCTAAAAGAGTGGCAAGATCTGGTTTTAGAATACGGATTTGCTTATGGCTCAGAAGGTACAGAGCTGCATGGCAAAACCATGCTTTGTGTCTTATCCGCAGGTGGTAAAGAAGAGGCCTATAAAGCTGAAGGCTACAACCACTTCACCATCCGTGAGCTATTAGCTCCTATCGAGCAAATGTCGGCATTGACCGGGATGAACTACATCGCTCCACTTGCGTTGTTTGGCTCCCGTACTGCCCAAGAAGAAGATCGAATTCCACAGCACGTTGAACGCTACAAAACGCTGCTCAATGCGCTCGTCAATGACACACTTGATCTTGAAGCAGCGGCATCGCTAATCAAACTCAACAGTGCATTACCACAACTGATTAAGGAAGCATCATGACAGGGATATTCTTACAAGCCTTTGTTTACCTTATTGCCGCTGTCGTCGCCGTTCCTTTAGCAAAACGTCTAGGCTTAGGCTCGGTATTAGGTTACTTGATTGCGGGTGTGGTCATTGGCCCTATTATTGGCCTCGTAGGTGAAGAAACCACGACAATTCAACACTTTGCTGAATTTGGTGTTGTTATGATGTTGTTCCTCGTTGGTTTGGAACTTGAGCCTAAGATGCTGTGGGCAATGCGTAACCGCTTAATGGGCTTAGGTGGCTTACAAGTTGGTGGTACTGCCGCACTGATCATGGCGATTGCCCTGTACTTTGGTCAATCTTGGACCATAGCATTAGCGATCGGTTTGATCTTCGCGCTTTCCTCCACTGCGATTGTTCTGCAAACCTTTAGCGAGAAAGGACTGACCAAAACAGAAGGTGGTCAGAACGCGTTCTCAGTGCTGCTTTTCCAAGATATCGCAGTAATTCCAATGTTGGCATTTATTCCGCTGTTGGCACTGCCAGAGTTGGTAGAACAAGCGCAATCGGCAGCGCAAGCAGCTGCAGAACACCATGAAGAACTTAGCCTAGTGGCTGGACTTCCTGGCTGGGCTTACGGTCTAGTGATTACGGCTTCTATTGCTATCGTCGTTGTTGGCGGGCATTTCCTAAGTCGCCCACTGTTCCGCTACGTAGCAAGCTCTGGTCTACGTGAAATCTTTACTGCAACGGCATTAATGCTGGTGATCGGCATTGCGGCTTTGATGAGCCTAGTGGGTCTGTCTCCGGCGCTGGGTACGTTCTTAGCAGGCGTAGTATTAGCGAACAGTGAGTTCCGCCATGAGCTGGAATCAAACATTGAACCGTTTAAAGGTTTACTGCTTGGCTTGTTCTTTATTACGGTAGGTGCTGGCATCGACTTCTCAGTACTGTTCAGCGACTTTGGTTTGATCATCGGTCTAACGCTAGGCGTGATGATTCTGAAAGCAGCGATTCTATTCGCACTTGCGTTCATCTTCCGTATCAAAGGCAGTAACCGTTGGTTGTTTACTTTGAGCTTGGCGCAAGCGGGTGAATTCGGCTTTGTGCTATTGAGCTTCTCAGTACAAAACCACGTCATCCCATTCGAGCTTTCACAAACACTGGCATTGGTTGTTGCGATCTCTATGTTCCTAACGCCTGGTCTATTCATTCTATTTGATAAGGTGATTCTTCCTCGCTTTGAAAGTGAATCGAATGAGCGCGAAAGTGACACGATTGAAGAGCAAGGTACCGTCATCATTGCAGGTATTGGTCGCTTTGGTCAGATCGTAAACCGCTTGTTGGTATCTAATGGCGTGGAAACGGTTGTACTAGACCACCAAGCCAGCCAGATTGATAATATGCGCCAGATCGGTACACGCGCTTACTTTGGTGATGCGACTCGACCAGACATGCTACACACGGCAGGTATTGAGCATGCCTCTGCGCTTGTCGTCGCGATAGATAATCAAGAATCGAGCGTGGAGTTGGTTAAGTACGTAAAACACACCTATCCAAACGTGACTGTGATTGCGCGTGCATTTGACCGCGGACATGGTTACCTACTACGTCAAGCGGGCGCAGATATCATCGAATCAGAGACTTACCATTCTGCATTGGAAATTGGTGGTCACGCAATGAAAGCCATTGGTATTCATCCGTTCTTCACTGAGCAACAAAAATCGACTTATCGCCGCGTTGAAGATCGCAAATCCAACATGCTTTACGAAGCGTGGGTCGATGACTCAGAGGGTGAACGTTACGACAACAACTTCCGTCAGCTATTTATTCATCTTGAAGAAAAAATGGCAGAAGAGATGCAAAAGGATCGTCACGATAAGCTCTCCCGCTCAGAGCGTGGTTGGACACCGCCACCAAAAGGCTATGCCGACGACTTCAACGAAGAAAACGTCCAAGAGCTGCATCCACCGAAAGAAGACACTCAATAAACGCGAAAACCTCCCACTGGGAGGTTTTTTATTGCCAGTGAAAAAGCAGAGCTACATGAGATCACTCATCAATGTCTCATACTCTTCATTCGCTTCATCCACTAAATGCGACAGTTCTAATGCGTCGGTTTTCGCTAGGTTGAACTGCCACGGAACGGTGTCTTCTTTCCCGCAAATACGCGTTTGAGCGCCACTACTTTCAAAAGAAAGATCATCAAACTCGGTGGTGTGGTGTTCATGAAGCTCGACAATTTCAACTTCCAATTTACCGACGGGATTGACTTCAACATGGGCGTGTAAATCTGGGCTATTCGATAAACAATACTCTCGATGAACTGCAATCATGGCTGCCTCCTTGGTCTGCCAACTGACAACTCATCAAACAGTGTAGTTGAGGCATTTTGAACGTGGGGTGAAATAATAATGAAGATTGATCCTGAATAAAAATCAATCAATTTTAATTCCAAACCGACTCTGAGTGTTCGCCCCGATAACCGTCAGTTTTTACATAAAATGACTTCGTCAATGCGCGATTCAATCGCTTTTATTGCTATTGTCACTGCCATCGGTACATGAGCTTGGTAGGGATGCAATACATAAATTGGGTTCACCTTTGACGCTTTCGCACTGGGTACAGGTTCAAGAAGCGAGTTCGACTCCAACATAAAGTCAGGCAAAATACCAACGCCTAACCCCATTTCTAACAGGCTGGCCACATCAAAGACGGTATTCGCTCGGTGCTTCACTGGATATTGAATTTGATGTTCTGGCTCCTTGGAAGCAAACGCATGGATAACAGGTTCAAGCTGCCAATGTTGAGCAATATAAGGCGCACTTTCAAAATCAGAATGCGCACCTTTCGCACGACACAAAACGTCACAAAACTGTCCTACTTTGCGCTGTTTAATGTTTGAATCGCCAGAAGCACCCACCCGTACCGCAAGATCGATATCCTGCTGGACAATATCCACATGCTTATCATCACTGATCAAATTTAACTGCACATCAGAGTAATCAGCAAAAGCACTCGTTAAAGCAGGCAACACTATCGAGCGCATTAGTGCATGTGGCGCAGTGACAGTAAGCCTTCCCGTTGGCACTTGTTTTAACTCTGCTGCTTCTAACCACGCAGCTTCTGCTTGTTTTGTCATTTGCGCGCACTGCTCGTAAAAGCGTTCGCCCGTCGAGGTCAGAGTTTGCTTTCTGGTCGTACGTTTGAGTAAACAAGTATCCAGCTCTTGCTCTAGTTGCTTCAAAGCAGAGCTCAACACTGACTTAGAAAGCTCTAACTTATCTGCAGCTTTGGAAATTGAACCACACTCGACAATATGAACGAACAGAGACATCAAACGCAGCTTATTCATCGCCCTTCCTTATTGTTCTTTTTTACAGAACATTCAATTCTTATTACTTTGTTTTTCTATCTCAATTCTAACCCTATGATTGCTACATAAACAAACACCAATCACAGGATATTCAGGATGACTCAATCAGTTTTAGAACGCGCTCAAGCAGGCATCTCAGCATGGCAAATCGCTTTCAATAATCAAGACGCTGCGGGCTGTGCAGCACAATACGCAGAAGATGCGGTTATGATTGCAAAACCATTTGGCACCTTTGAGGGACGTGAAGCGATCCAAGCATTCTGGCAAAACATCATGGACCAAGGTTTTAACAGCGTGGACTACACCAACACTAAGTGGGAAAAAGACAGTGAAAATGGCTACATTCTTACTTCAGATTGGACGATGAACAAGGCGTTTGGTGTCGTGCACAAAGAGTTATGGGAAATTCAAGAAGATGGTTTGTCTCGCCTAACTTACGATGAGTTTGAAGTGCTTGGTGAGCGATAAGCTTTAAGTCTTTCAGCATAAAAAAATCCCCAAGCAGAAACTTGGGGATTTTTGTTTTTCAGTTTACTTAATTAAATTAAGCAAAGATGAAGGTGTATAGGTAACCTGCGCCCATTGCCATCGTTAAGATAACGAATAGGAAGGCTGCAATCATTTGGTTCTTAAAGATTGATTTCAACAAAATCACTTCTGTAAGACTTGCGCCTGCGCTACCAATGATAAGTGCCATTACCGAACCCAGTGCCATACCTTTTTGTACTAGCGCCGCACTTAGTGGAATAACTGCCTCTGCACGGATGTACAATGGAATACCAATAATTGCTGCTACTGGAATCGCGTACCACTTCGCTTCACCTGCGTACTCCGCAATAAGATCCGTTGGGATGAAGCCGTAGATGAATGAGCCAATCGCGATACCCATCATTAGGTAAGGAAATACTTGTTTAAAGTCTTTCCAAGTTGAGTGCCAAATACGTACCCAGCGGCTAGGTTCTTTTTCTTCCACGATTGTCGCTGTTGCACTACCGTCTGACGAGCAGCAAGACACTTCCACTTTAGGCTCTGCTTTTGGTGCGCTATCACCACAACAAGATGTTTTCGCTACCACAGGCGCTGGCTCACTACAGCATGATGCTTTTGCTGCAACTGGTGCAGGTTCGCCACAAGCGCTGGTACCACAGCTTGATGCCGGTTTCGCTTGTTCTTTTTTCTTGCTTGAATCACCGCAAGATGTACCACATGAAGAGGTGCCTGCCGCTTCGTACGCTTCTGGTTTTACGTAACGTTCAAAGCCTAGTTTTTCAAGAACATAACCCGCAACCACAGACACTGTCATCGCGATAGCAAAGTAGAATACCGCGACCTTCCAACCAAAGGTCACTACAAACAAACCAATGATCACTGGGTTAAGCAGTGGACTGGCAAATAGGAACACCATCATAGGTCCAAAACCTGCTCTTGCACGCAATAGACCTTTCAAGAAAGGAATGGTCGAACACGAACAGAAAGGCGTAATCGAACCTAATAGCGCAGCAATGAAGTAACCTTTACCCTTTTTCGAGCTCAGGATAGATTGTATTTTTTCTGGCGTTAGAAAGTCTTGCAACACTCCCACTATGTAGCTAATTGCTAGGAATAGGATGATAAGTTCGGTTGCTAGAAACGCAAACATATCAAGCGCTTCCTTAGCCATGGTCATGATTTCTGGATTCATATTGATTCTCCTACTGATGTCACATCAGTAACTGTAAATTTCCTAATGAAGCTGAACTCTTCATTTCTATTTTTCTCGAATTATAGAATTAAAAATCGACGCGTCAACCATTATATTTCGATAAATATCGAAATATATTTTAAAGTCTTAATAATCAATTAATTAACTATGGAATTTTTCTTGTTTGCTATTCACCCACACTTTCACTATCATCGAAATGTATTTATCGTCTGTCATTCCAAGAGGTCAGTATGGAACTCGAAGCTGTAGCAAAAGCGCTCAAAGAGCTAGGACACCCTACCCGTTTATGTATCTATAAAGAGGTGGTCAAAGCAGGCTATGAAGGAATCGCGGTTGGTGGCGTACAAGATAAACTTGGTATTCCAGCCTCTACCCTTTCTCATCACATTTCGAGCCTAGCCTCAGCCGGCTTAATCAGTCAGCGTCGTGAAGGTCGTACTTTATATTGTGTTGCTGAGTATGAATGCTTAGATACGGTTATTGGTTTCTTGCGTGACGAGTGTTGCATCAATGAAAACTGCTAACCTCGAATCAATTTGGAGCGAATACGAGCACGCTATTCATGCGTTCTTGCGCTCTAAAGTCAGCAATGAAGATGATGTAGACGACTTAAAGCAAGAGATTTTACTTAAGACTTATCAAAACCTTGCGGATATTCGTGATGTATCAAGCGTCAAATCTTGGCTCTTCCAAATCGCGAATAACGCCATCATCGATTTCTACCGTAAACGCGCTCGAAATCAGCGTGATAATGACCTCATTGCTGACGATCTTTGGTTTGAAGAGCAAGAATCAAACCTGAAACAAGAACTGTCAAAGTGCATTGCGCCGTTTGTGCAAGCATTACCAGATGAGCAATCGCAACTGCTCTCTTCTATTGAGCTTGAAGGCATGAACCAGAAGAAGTTGGCCGAAGAGCAAGGTATCAGCTACTCAACCCTCAAATCGCGCGTACAGAGAGGACGTGTAGAATTGAAAAAGCTATTTGAAGAATGTTGCAGTTTCTCGTTCGACAAACAAGGTCGTATGACAGATTGCAACCAAAACGGTGCTTCTTGCGATAAATGTTAATCCCTCGCTGAATGTCCACTTCACAATGAATACCGATAGCTTGGCGGCTCTTCATTGAGTCGCCTATCCATGAACTCAATCACAGCTTTATCTCTTCATCCGCTCTCTCATTTGCTATCTTGCTGAATAGTAAGCTTTACTTCTTCTGCTTTAAGGAAGAAGGAAGCTCATGTTTATGATCTCATTAAGAGAACTCACCAAAGAAAACTATCTAGATTGTATTCGTCTCAATCTTCACCCAGAACAAGAAGAAAACCTTGCCTCCAACGCGATTACGATTGCTCAATCACGCTTTGAAACCGACTACCGATTGAAAGTGATTTATGAACAAGAGACGGTGATCGGTTTGCTTGCGTTTTGCCATGAAGACGAACCGCTTGATTACTCCATTTACTGGCTGTTCCGCTTTATGATCGACAAAGATCACCAGAACAAAGGCTATGGAAAGCAGGTGCTTAACTTGCTCGTTGAAGAAGTGAAACAACTCGGAGGGAAAACCTTATTCACGATGCATAAACCCTCCAATCAGCAGGCAGGTCAGCTATATCGTGCATTCGGATTTCAAGAGGATGGCGTACTCGATGATGGTGACATATCACTACGATTAGTGCTTTCTTAATCCAGTACGAATCCAAAATGGAGAATTCTGGCTTTTACACCTGTTTATCAAACCATTCGGTCACCAATGCCACCAGATTTTGATGTACGGGGCTTAACGTATTGCCTCGCTTTAGTAGCACATAGCCAGCACGACCTTCGTTCGCCATAAAATCGATGTTTAACGGGACAAATTCGCCTTTCTCATCATGGGCTTGCACTAAATGATGAGGAAGCAAGGCAAAGCCATCATTTTTCAATAATCGCATCAACACATCGATGTTACTGATTCGCGAGATGTTCGGTGACATCACCTGTTGATTACCAAGTGCACTGGTACTGAAATTTTCTGCAATGTACTGATGATGTGACGCGAGATCCTGCAGAGTCACCACGGGTTTCTGCGCTATTGGACTTTTCTGGTGTGCATAGAAGGTAAACTTCGGGTAGCCCAAGTTAACAAAAGACATCCCTTCGGTTGGGAACGCTTTGCCACTGTTGAGCACCACCGCGAAATCCGCTTGTTTCGCCATAAGCATTTCTAACGCTTCATCTCGGCTGCGATGTAACCAATGAATCGCTGTACTCTTGTATTGCTTACGCATAGACAGGTCGATGTCCGCTATGGCATCGCACGGTACCGACATGTCGTGACAAATCGTTATCTCCGGAACATCCCCTTGAGAGTAGCTGTCACAAGAAAGCTCTAAAGACTGCATTTGGTAAAGAATGTGTTTGGCTTGGGTCAGTAACGTAGCTCCGATCTCCGTCAAGACTGGTGTCCTTCCTTTGCGTTCAAACAAGATCACATCCCAATCAATTTCGAGATCGCTGACTTGATGATGCAGCGTCGCTCTGTCTTTCCCGATTACCCTTGCGGCTTGGCTAAATGATCCATGCTCTGCGACAGCGACAAATGCAGTAAGTTGGTCAAAACTGGCTCTGGGCATTGGAAGCTCCTCAAACAATAAATCCGATTATCTTAGCTCAATCTAAACTTCTTTGTTGCAAAATCTGCAACATAACTGAGATTACATGGTGAATTATAAGCGTAATAATGACCTCATATTGAAACGTTACGAGGGCAATTCAATGAAAGGTTTTAGCAAAAAAGTTCTTCTAGCAGCATCTGTTGCAATGGCAGTTGGCAGTATCTCTACTGCGGCAAATGCGTGTTCACGTTTGGTTTGGGAAACTCAAGACCATGGTGTATTTGTCTCTCGTACTATGGATTGGATGGAAGCTAACCAGCCAACCATTGATGTTCGTCACGCAGGCCAAACCTACCGCGGCTACGATAAAGACGATGCGCTTACATGGACATCGAAATACGCTTCTATCGGTGTAAGTATTTACGGCGTTGGCATTATTGATGGCTTTAACGAGAAAGGCTTTGCGGCGAATGCCCTGTTCTTGGATGAAGAAAACCCAGGCGCACCGCAGACTGGCAAACAACAAATCGAAAACTCGCGCTTTGTCGCCTATTTGATTGATAGCTTTGCATCCGTTGATGAAGCATTGAAGCATCTAGATTCAATCCAAATCCAACAGTTCAGCCACAATGGCATCGAAATGAAGGGACATTATTCATTAGAAGACGCAAGTGGTGACTCTGCTGTGTTGGAATACATCGACGGCGCATGGCAAGTTCATCATGGCAAACAATATGACGTGATGACTAACAGCCCAGAGTACGCGCAACACTTGAAAAATTGGCAAGAAGCGCAACCAAAAGCGAAGAGTGATGTGAATGGTGAATTCCCGATCCCGGGTAACATTAATTCTGCTCAACGTTTTATCTGGAACAGCTACATGAAGGACCAGCTTAAAGAGCCTAGCAGCTACACCAATGGCATTGCGAAACTGGATAGTGTGACCTACAAAATCCCATTGGATGCGGCAAACCGCCCAGTGAATGGCGAAATGCGTGGCTACGCAACCATCTATGGTTTGGTGTACAACCTAGACCAAAAAGTAATGAACGTGCGTTACCAGTATGACGACAGTTACACGCAGTACTCAGTGGACTTTAATAAGTTGAATGACGGCCATAACTACACCATCAAAGCCGATTTACCGGATCTGTTTGGTGACATTTCATCTCGCTTAGAAAAAGGCGATGGCGTAATGGGTCAACACTTAGTGAAATAACTCAGATTACGTAAAAAACAGAACTTGAAAGGTGTGTGGACAAAAGCACCATTCAAAAAAAGCGCCGACATGTTCGGCGCTTTTCCTTTCTATTCATTTTGTGCTTAATGACACTGGTCTCGATAATGCCCGGGAGATATTCCCTTCCAAGCGCTGTAAGCTCGAATAAATGAGTTCGCTTCTTGAAATCCCAGTAGGAAGGAGATTTCACCCAGTGACATTTGAGACTTCTCTAAATAGTGATCGGCAAGCTCCGCCCGTACCATTTGCAGCACGGATTGATAACTTTCAGCTTCTGCGGTGAGCTTGCGCTGCAATGTACGTTTACTCATTGCCAGTTTGTCCGCGACCATTTCAATCGCACTGTTCCCCGCGGGTAATGACTCGACCAAGACTGCTCGAACACGTTCTACTGTTGAGGCACTGACATCAAGATCTTTTAGCTTTTGGTTCAGCCCTTGTTCGAAAAAGCCCCACATTTGCGCATTTGAAGTCACGAACGGATGCACTGCGTCTTCCGCTTTAAATCGCACCTCTACGTCATCACCTTTGACCAACGGGCAACCAAAGTAAGCTTGGTATTCCTCAAGGTTGTTGGGAAGCTCAGGCAACGTAACTTGTAGCGGTTGAATCCGCTTTCTCGTCGCTAAACGAGCTAACTGAGTAAAGAACACCACTTCTGTCAAAGCCAAAGATTTAGGCAGCGCTTGTCGTTGACCATAGCAACTGATGCTGAGTTTTGTTTCTTTATCGGTAACGTCTAACATCATTACCATAGGTCCAATCAACGGCTTATATTGCTGAATCCGTTTGAGTGCGGTGTTCAAATTCGGACTGCAAATAGCGGCAAAAATTGGGGCGTCAAACCCCTCAACCGACATATGTTCAGCAAGGAGCAACGGCATCTCGCGCTCACCGGACGCTTGTTCAACTCCGACCCAAAGCTGAAAGTACTCATTTGGGCTAAGCGTTGCCTTTTCTCGATTGAACAAGTCGGCAGGTAACTTGGCGTATGCCAGCACCAGTTGCGGATCGATATCCATATCGTTAAGCAGCACTTTCCAACTCTGAGGCACAGTGAATTGACTCGCTCGCTTGATCATATTTGATTCCTAAGCACTTTTTTCCATGGTTTGACGCGATATTTTTAGCACCAATTTTCTTGGTAGGAAAGGCACAATCCATTCAAGCATGAACTTCAAACCACCTTCGTTGAAGGCCACCAACTTACCCTGCTCCATCGCATTGTAACCACACTCTGCAACAGAACGAGGAGACTTAGCATTTTTAAACACTTCCACACCTTGCAAATCCCCGGCAGCAACAAAACCCGTCGCTACGGCACCCGGACACAACGCTGTCGCCGTTACATTGGTGTCTCTAAGCTCTTCCGCTATCGCTTGAGTAAACGAAGTAACATAAGCCTTGGTTGCGTAGTACACCGCCTGTAATGGACCCGGCATAAACGACGCCGTTGATGACACATTTAAAATCTTACCGCGATTGCGTGCCACCATGCCTTGCAGGTACAGGTGCGTCAGATTGGTTAACGTCACCATATTAAGTTGCATCATGGCTTGGTCTGCCACCAATTCGCGTTCATGGAATTTTCCGTGTCCACCAAAGCCTGCATTGTTAATCAGCACATCAATTTGCAAGCCTTGCGCTTCGGTTTGCTCAAACACACGTGCAGCAGAGTCAGCCTGAGTCAAATCCTCTGCAATCACAGCAACCTGAACCTTGTGTTTTTCGCGAAGCTCTGATGCCAGTGCCTCTAGCTTGTCTTTAGAGCGAGCAACAAGCACTAAGTCTCCCCCCTTCTCGGCGTGTATACGCGCTAATTCTTCACCGATACCACCTGATGCGCCTGTAATTAATGCTGTATTTGTCATGTGCTTGTCCTCTTAGTATGAGCTAACGTCGTTGTTGGTATGGATAAAGTTTATGCAATCCAATCGCGCCACACACTGGCAGAAGATGACATCTTACTTGCCGATCGTGCCAGCCTGATTAAAGACCGTTGATTACATAAATTTATTACAATGAGAACAAATGATAATTTTTGGATAAAGATTGAACTAGCTAATATGCTTTGAACAGGATGAACACACAGAAGAGGCAAAGGTTATGTCTATCCCATATCCAAGAACGTTTTCTCACATTGGTATTTCCGTACCCGATTTAGAAGCAGCCGTAAAATTCTATACCGAAGTTCTGGGTTGGTACCTGATTATGGAGCCAACTGAAATCGTCGAAGACGACAGTGCGATCGGTGAAATGTGTACTGATGTCTTTGGCGCAGGCTGGGAGCGTTTTCGTATCGCTCACTTATCTACAGGGGATCGAATTGGTGTCGAACTGTTCCAATTCAAGAACCAAGAAAATCCTGAAGATAACTTTGAATACTGGAAAACCGGGATTTTCCATTTCTGCGTCCAAGATCCTGATGTCGAAGGTCTGGCTGAAAAGATCGTGGCGGCAGGTGGTAAGAAACGCATGAAAGAACCCCGTTACTACTACCCAGGCGAAAAACCTTATCGCATGATCTACATGGAAGATCCGTTCGGCAACATCCTAGAAATCTACAGCCACAGCTACGAGTTAACTTACTCAGCAGGCGCATACCAATAAATCATCAAAGCTATCCAACGGTGATTGCGCCGTTGGATTTTTATTTTTCGGGCAAGTGCCCTTTGGGGAAAAGAATGAAAGCGATCACTTACCAAAAAGATCAAGATACCTTCACCTATACCGACATCGACACTCCAGCGATTGCGAGTGGGTTAGATGTGTTAGTAAAAGTTCATGCCGTTGGGCTCAACCCTGTCGATGCGAAAGTGAATCTTTGGCACGAGATGGTCGATGGTATGGATGATACTTTCGTTGGTGGCCTCGATGTTTCGGGGGAAATCGTTGCCATCGGTGACAAGGTTTCGGGTTGGCAGGTAGGTGATCGCGTTCTCTATCATGGCAACATGCGTCGAGTGAACGGTGGTTTCGCCGAATACGCGATTCAAGACTCGCGTACGTTAGTTGCACACCCTGATGTCACTCCAGAAGTCGCAGCCGCGTCACCTTGTGCGGGCTGGACGGCTTATCGAGCGCTCGTTGATAAGCTGAACATTTCTAAGCGTAAGAGCATTTTTATTGCTGGTGGTTCTGGTGGCGTGGGTAGTTTTGCTATCCAGCTCGCTCGCTTCTTCGGTGTAGAAACCATCATCACTACAAGCTCTGCATCAAACCACGAGTTTGTACGTTCGCTGGGTGCAACACATGTCATTGACTACAAACAAGAGGATGTACGTGAGCAGATCATGGCTATCACTGAAGGCTTGGGCGTAGAGGTATCATTGGACTGCGTTGGTGGCGACAACGACATTCTGTGTGCTTCTGTGCTTGGTTTTGAAGGTGAAATGGTAGAGCTAGTAAGAACAACGCGTGCAACCGAATACCCAGGAGCCTTTTTGCAAGGGCTCACCTTCCACCAACTGAGCTTAGGCTCTGGTCATGTGCATGGCGAACAAGGTTTTGCTTCTATCGTTAACGCTGGGGTGGAATTCTCCCACATGTTAGAACGTGGTGAGGTAATGGTGCCTAAATTGGAAGTCGTCGCATTAAAAGACGTCGCTCAAGCTCTAGTGTCTATTCGTCAGCAACGAACGGTCGGAAAGATCGTCGCTAAACTCGTCGACTAAATCCCAAGCGACAAATAAGGAAAAAAGAAGCGCAAACTCCAAAGCTGTTTGCGCTTCTAAGGGGTATTACTTTTCTACAAGCAGCATCGCTGATTTCGCCGCCACTTTAATCTCTTCACCGCTAGGCACTTCTTCTCCGGTCATCATATCAACCAGAGCCTTGTTCACTGTCAGTTGCAGTGATTGCGCTCGCGCAGATTTGTTGAGTACCAAGATGCCCTTCTCGCCGCGCTGAAGTACCAACATATCGTCGTTACCTTCCAGTACCGTCATTGGCTCGCCATGAACAAGATTATGGAATGCCACCATCTTTGCCATACGTGCGTCCTTCCACGCATTCTGCCATCTTGGTTTACCATCCACGCCCTTGATACCACTGGTGTCTAAATCCGTGTAGATAAGCGGAACACCGCCATCGCGTCCCAGAATGTAAGCATACGCCAGCCATTCGTTCTCTTCATCCATGACTAAATCCAAGAACACATCATTGTTTGGAATATCATGAGTAATCGCGAAAGTAATAGCTCGACGGTTAGATAAAGCCTGACCAAAACAGTACGGGTCGATCAAAGACTTAAAACTACCCTTCTTCGAGAACGCCTTAAAGATGGTTGAGAACAACGGAAAATCGTATGCACCTAACCGTGTTTCTTTCAAATACGGTTCTAGGAACAGCTCATATTCTTCTTCTGTCGCGCCACCATCTGTGATGATTTCACCAAAGATATGGACGTCTTGAGTAATGTCTTCGGTCCAAACCAACTTTAGGTGTTCTAGCGTCATGTGCTTTGCGGCATCAATACGGAAACCTTTCACGCCCAGAGCCTTAAGCGCTTTCAGGTAAGTACGTTGCTGCTCAACAACATGCTTGCACACACGTAAAGTCGGCAACCCAGGATCGGTTGGACCGCCCGAGATTCGACCATTTTGAACTTCCCACTTGTCTTTCCAATCTTTAATGCCAAAAGCTTCAACGAAGTCATTCTCATCAAACAGCGGCTCTGACAAGTCACCGAATAGAATCAGATCTTGATACTTGCTTGCATTCTGCTGGTAATCATCCATCACGGCTTGGCGTGGATATTGTAAATCCGAGCGTAGATGGGCTTCGTTCGCCATGTGATTAAAGACGACATCGGCGTAAACCAATACACCTACACGGTCGAGTGCTTCAACCATGTTTTTAAAATCTGTGGTATTACCGAGCGCATTGTCGATAACACGATAATCTTGAGGTTGGTAACGCTGCCACCAGCGTTCGTCTTGTGCGCTTTTCATCGGCGGAGAAACCAATACCGAGCCATAACCTAGCTCGCTGATCTCCGCTGCGCGTTGGGCAATGTCAGCATACTTCCAATCAAAAGCGTGCAAGATAACATTTGCACCTGTTGATTGTGTTTCCTGTAAGCCACTCATGTTTCTCTCCTCGTCGCGTTCGCTCACCCATTGTTACTCGTATTCTTCGTGAGCGAATCCAATAGCCAAAATTATAAGAACTATTAGCGAACCTCCCTCACCCCTTTTGCGTTTCTGCTAGGTGGAAAAACAAGGCGTAGCTCATCCCCAGTTAAGGTTTAAACGTCCGTTTAAAAGTATTCGAACGCCCAAGCCAAAACAAAGATCGCAAGGATACCGATTTAAACACCTGTTTTATAAGCATTTTGCAGATAAGCCATTCTGATCGCGCCTACTCTCACTATTACGCCTTTTCTCAGTAAGAATGTGGATTTGGGGCAATAATTCGATATGTAACAAATATTTAAGAAAGCGAAACTGCTGCTCACGTCACAGTTGGTGCGGTTTATAAATTGATAGGAAAAGAGAGGAAGAGTCGAAATGATGACGACAGGTGCGCGAATAAAGAACGCTAGATACAAAAATAGCGCGATAAACGCGCTATTTTTTAAGTGCGGTATAACACCTTAACAACGTGCCAACCGAATTTGGTTTTGACTAGGTGTGGCGTAAGAACCTCACCAGAAAAACAAACTTTGTCGAACTGTGGCACCATTTGACCGCGGCGAAACTCACCTAGGTCGCCACCACGTTTACCAGATGGACAAGTCGAGTATTTCTTTGCCAATGTCTGGAATTTAGCACCTTTTTTAAGCTGCTGGATGATGTCTTCAGCTTGTTCTTTATGCTTTACAAGAATGTGTAAAGCGGCTGCTGTATTTGCCATGTGTCTGTCTCTCACTGTTCGGGTCGCGCAAGTTTACCGAATCGCTTCAATATCGCAATAATTTCTCTAATGCAGCCCTTATCTTCATCTTTTGATATTCGGTTCTATCTAACAATTTGATGAAAACTTGGCCGCTCACCGATTCAATTTCAACTTTAATTTGCGCTATTTCCTAAAAAGCTCAATTTTCCACGCTCTACGGTTGAAGCGGTCGCCTTATAAGATTAGATTAGTTACATAAATCAGTGATATTGATAAGGTTATTTTCATGGCAAAAGTCGCGAGTAAAGCGAACCAATCTCAAGGTATGTTGGTGTTTAAACTCACCCTGCAACAGAACTTCGCAATTGGCACACTTAAAGTCCGTGAAATTGTTCCTTATATGCCGACCACCAAAATCCCCTATTCGCACCATCATGTAATTGGTACTGTGACGATTCGTGATTTGACGGTGCCAGTCATCGATATGGCGGCAGCAATTGGATTCCGTCCTATCCAAGAGGAAGAATACAAGAATTGCTATTTGATCGTGACCGATTGCCTACGTACTGTGGTGGCATTTATGGTGCGAAGTATCGAGAAAATCATTGAATGTGATTGGAAATCTATCGAAACACCACCATCAAGTGCGGGTCATAATATCTTTGTAACGGGTATTACTCGCTATGAAGAGAAAATCGTACAAATGTTGGATGTGGAACTTCTACTATCGAAGATCTACCCGCAATACGAGAATACCAAGATTCCAATGCTTACAGACATCGAGCGCGAGCGTTTGAAAGCCTTAAATATCCTTTTGGTGGACGACTCTTCTATCGCTCGCAAGCAATTGAGCGACGCGCTAGACCGCATCAACATCCCGTATCAAATCTGTAAAAACGGCTCAGACGCACTCGATTTGATGAAGCGAGATGCAGAAGCAAACCGCCCAATTGACCTTTTAGTGAGTGACATTGAAATGCCAGGGCTGGATGGTTATGAACTTGCGTTTGAAGTTCAAAATGATTCTGCGCTGAACAACTCTTACCGTATTCTTCACACGTCTCTATCAAGTGAGATCTGTGTTGACCGAGCTCACCAAGTTGGCGCTCACGAGGCATTAGAGAAATTCAACGCCGGGGAATTGATTGAAGCGATGCTGCGCGGTGCAAAAGAGCTGGAAGCAAAAGCGATGGCTTCTTAATCATATCTAATAAGTTTGCTTGATCTGGTATACATCAATAACTTTTTCGGCAGTAAACAAACTCATTATACTCGCTACCGAACATGAAAACAGTGCAACAAAGACGAACATTTTGATGTGACTATTGAGCAATAACCCTCCGCCGAAGAAATACAATCCTATCGCGATAACCGCTGGCATAATCAATGCGGGGCGACACAACAACTCCATTGAAAGGGAGAAAAAGTAAACCTCCTCCCTTTTAGCAATCGAATACCAGTTGTAGAGAACAATAGAAGCTGTCGCACCCACCGCTACCGCTATAGCAATCAAGACACTCGAAACATGCTGCCCTGCAAACAACACAAACCCCGCTCTGATAGACAATACCGCGCAAAACAGCCAAATCAATAAAGGTCCCCCAACAACTAAACCCATCGTTTCTTTCCTCTGAATCAATTTTAATCGTTATTCAAACAAAGGCAGAAAGATGGGTAAAGGTAATCAAAGCACTCGAATGAGAACTCTGCGACGGCTAGCTTAAAGTCATTAAATTCAGACTATCAGGTGATATTTTTCCTATTTACTTGGCATTGTGTAGCTGCGAGACACAAACTCAGTTTCTTCGACTTGATAAATGTGGTTGATGTAAGACGCCAGACTGTAGAGCACATTCGCGAGCAGGTTTGAATAGCGGAACAAAATCGGAGCGGGTTGTTTCTTACCTGAATGCTCAACGGCAACCAATGCACGAACCACCTTTTTAGCTTGGCAACGACACAAATGCAACTGGCTTGACGTTGGGTGACCGCCTGGAAGCACAAATCCTTTAAATCCACCGTCGATACGAGCCTTAACTGCATCGTAATCTGCTTTTAGCTCATCGACTTCTGCTTCTGTAATCGCGAGTTTTCCGCGGATAGAGCCATTTACATGATATACGTTGGGCTGCATTCGAGTCAGTATGTCACGGCTAAAGTCATCGAGTTCCATCGATAGAACCAACCCAATTCGGCTACACAACTCATCAGCGGTGATTTCAAAGTCACATACTGGGCTGTCTTCATAGATGAATGGGTAACAAATCTCGCCAAGTTCCTTGCTTACTGGTCTCATGCTCTTTCTCTGTGCTTTTGTTCTAATAAAAAAGGGAGTCAGTATAACCTAACTCCCTTTGAGCATTCACATCCGTTTAAACGATCATAAGTTAGAAAATCGGCTTATGCGTTTTCGATTTTCTTGTGACCTTCTTGAAGGTGAACGAAGTCAACCAAATCATCACCTGATACTTGGTAAGCTTGACCAAAGCCTTTCACGAATAGACCTTGTTCTGCTTTTAGGTTGAACAGAACGAAGTCTTCTAGTTGGCTCAGACCATCGATGATCTCACCAAAACGATCTTTCATCTGGCCAACAACTTGTTGCCACATTTCAGTATCACGCTCAACAACGGTTGCAACTGCATCAAACGTTAGACGCTTACGAGCAAACAACTGCTTCGACGAGTCTTCATCTTCAATCATCATCAAAGATACGTTTGGATTCTCTAGTAGGTTGCGTGCGTGACGAGCAATCTGAGAAATAAGAACGAAGTAACCTTCCTGGTTTTGAACGTATGGTGCGTAACTTACGTTTGGACGGCCTTCCGCATCAACTGTTGCTAATTGAATGGTACGACGTTCCTGACGAAATTCCTTGATTTCTGGTCCTAGACGACCTTGTAAACGCTCTTGTTTAACTTGCTGATCCATTTTGATACCTAACTTTACTTGTTTGTTGTTCCGAGTTTTAACTCGGTTATTCTTTAATAAAATGACACTGCGCTAACGAATTAGTGCAGTGTCATGCTCATTCGAGACTACTTGTTGAACTCTGCTTGCATTGCACGGAATGCTGTTACTTGATCTTCGATTAGCTCACGCTTCTCGTTGCGGCCTAGGTAAATCTTAAAGATGTTGCTGCCACACTCAGAGAAGAAACCAAAGTAATGGCTCTCACGTCCCATAAACGGTTTACTTACTAAGGCAATGTTTTTCACGTTATCCAGTTTTAGGTGGCCATGAAGCTCACCTTCTTTGCCCATAAGGTTGTAGTAACCACGAGCAACTTTACCTTTCGGGAACGGCGCTTTTACTTCAAAGATAGAACCAAAAGAATGAACGATAGTTGTTACTGGGCCAAAACCAACAAGACCTTCTAAAATGCTTTGTGCTTGCTCACCAGGAGCTACTGCAACCATCTCTTGAGGAAGTGCTGCTACCACTTCAAACTCTGATACACCAAGGCGCTCAGCCATTGCTGCAGGAAGTAGTTGCGGCTCTTGTTCTAGTAGGGCTTCGACCTGTTGCTTGATTGATTCCATTGTTTTTTCCATTTCTTTCAGATTAATTGTTAGATACTTTTGGTACGTTTTCGTTCATTTCAGAAGTCAGTACTTGAATGCATGCTTGAGCCAAAGACACCGCCCAGAAGCTACCTGCTAACGTCAGTACTAAACTGCGATCTTGTAACTCGACCAAACCTTTGTCATGCCAAACTTTGAATAGTGGCATCAGGAAACTGAAGGTGTCTTCGCCCATAAATGCTGGCAGTTTGCTCGCCTGAACAATGCCTCGATCAAAGCCAGACTTCAGCGCTGCGAATAGTGGCTCTAGTGGGCTTTGCTTCATCATCATTGCGATGGTGCTCTGCCCTTCATTTACAGCTTTAACGTAAGTGTCTAGCGTGCGGTGTTGCATCATGCCGTAACCACCGATGTTACCGCCCGCACCACAACCGACAGGCAATACTTCTGCATAGGTCTTCGCTAAGCTGTTGTATAAGCTGCGTTCACGGTTATCGATCGCCCAGTGGTTAACACTAAGCTGCTTCATGTGGTGCTCTGCCATAAACTTAGCACCAAGCTCGTACATGCCTGCTTTTTCCGGTGTCGTTGCAGGTGGCGGCATTTTGCCTTTTTCAACCAAATTGAGCATTGGCGCTGTACCGCCAACCACTAACTGATAAAGGTCCAAACCATGAACGCCTGTAGACATGAAGTCCTTAAGATCTTGCTCTAAAACGTCTTTTGTTTGGTAAGGCAGGCCGTAAAGTAAATCAATGATGACAGGGATCTTGTCTTCTTTTGCCAACTCACTTACGCGATCCAATACGTCTTCGCGATCATCCAAACGCTTAGCACTGCGACGAACTTTGGTATTAAAGCTCTGTACACCAAATGAGAAACGGTTGAATCCGCCGTCTAGCGCGCCTTGATATAACTCGTCTGAGAATCGGTTGATACGCCCTTCAAGTGTAATTTCGCAGTCAGCTGCTAGAGGGAAATAGTCGTGAATGGCCTGACCAAGAATACGAACTTGTTCTGGTGCCAGATCCGTTGGCGTGCCACCGCCGATGTAAACCGCATGGAAGATGCCACTTTGCGTCCACGGCATTGCCGCTTTCTCTTTTAGCTCTTTCATCAGAGCATCAAAGTATTCATCGACTAACTTACGGCTGGCAGCATTTTGGAAGAAGTTACAGAAAGTACAGCGCACACGACAGAATGGAACATGAATATATAAGCAGCGCTTATTGTTCTTAGTCGTCGTTTCCGAGGTGATTCTCGATAGGATGTCACCTTGTTGTGGCGGCGGCACTGGCATGCTACTGCCACCCGCATGCGCAGAGTGTTTTTTCACAAAAGCAAAGCGCAACGGATCGGGGCTATCACTCCCAAGGATTGATTCGTCAAATTTATAAATATCGACGGTCATATTTACTCACTTAAAGCCCACCACACAAAGGATTGAGGCTCATTTCAAAAAAACTGCAAAGATCATAATTTGGCCGTAATGATAATGCAATTGATAATTGATCTTATTTCTTTTGTAAGTGATAATCAGTCCAAGTTGATAATGATTAGCAATACCGAGATTTACCCGTGAACGTAAAAAGATATGTCATTGCCGGAGGCGCCTCTTTAGTGGTGCACGCTGCACTGCTTTTTGTCTCTCAAGAGACGAAGGTGTTTGCAATGCCTGCAGGGAATCCTACTAGCTCGGTTAGCCTCAATTTAGTCTCGGCTCCCAAACCAGTCCAAGCTGAACCGACACCACAAGAAGTGGTAGAAGAGAAGCAACCAGAGCCACAAAAAAAGCCTCAACCAAAGCCAGGGCCTAAACCGGTTAAAAAGACGGTAGAAAAGCCAATCGTGAAGAAAGAAGCGATCAAAAAGAAACCTGTCGAGAAAAAACCGAAGCCAGTTAAGAAGCCGCAAACATCTAAGCCTGTTGCCAAGAAAGATCCACAGCCAAAAGAAAAAGTGGAAAAGAAAGTGGCAAAAGAGCCTGTACCGCAACAAAAAGCAGCGCCGACTGAACAATCAAAAGGTGCAACGTCTCAGCCTGTGATGATTGACCAACCTGCTTTTGTTTCCCAGCCTGTTCAGCCTCGTTACCCTCGTTCAGCTCGTAAGCGTGGTATCGAAGGCGTGGCACTCTATGAGGTTTGGTTGGACGAAAATGGCAACCAAGTAAAACAAGTACTTATCGAATCTTCCGGTGCTGAAATGCTCGATGTTTCAGCCCTGCGTGCCATCAAACAATGGCAATTCTCACCACATATTTCTGGCGGGCAAAAAGTTGCTCACCGAGTTCAAATCCCAGTTCGTTTTAAGTTGGATGGATAATGGAACAGCTACAACATTTACAAACCCAATTTGGTCTTATGACTTGGCCTTTAGTTATTTGCTCTGCACTTACAGTCATGATCATCGCGGAAAGACTCTTTCAAGTATTCATCAGTCTAGGCGTAGGCAAACGCGCAATTCGTCAAAAGCTGAATAACCTTGATCCGACCAACAACAAAGATATCGAAGCGCTAGCGGATGAACTTTCTGGCAAACGCCCTCTTCTTTATCGTGGTGTTGCAATGTTGCTAGCGCATCACTCGTTCTCTAAATCTTTACGTGAAGATGCGGCGGGGATTTGGCTACAAGAAAAGCGCCATCAATTGCACTCAGGTCTTCGTTTATTGACTCTGATTGGTGTGATCAGCCCACTTATCGGTTTATTAGGTACGGTACTTGGCCTGATCGATATGTTTAAAGGCATAGCGTCTTCCACAGGTAACATCACGCCAAACGATTTGGCTGATGGCCTAGGTCTCGCGATGCGCACGACCGCTGCAGGTTTGATCATTGCCTTGCCCGCAATTTCTGGCGCACAACTGATCGGTCTTTGGGCTGACCGCGTTATCGCTAAGCTTGAGCATACACTGAACTATGTAAACCTCTGGCTAGAAGGCATTTCTTTGCAACACGTTTCTCCAGAAAACAACAAAGAAATCGCAACGGTTGCTGATCATGTTGAAGCGAGAAGCTCATGATTAAAGCACCTCAAGACAATAGCAGCCATGGTTTAACACCGGACCTCACCCCGTTACTGGATATTATCTTTATTGTAATGGTGTTCTTGATGTTGACTGCGGCAGTCAAGCTCGACTCTTTAGATGTCAACCTTCCAAGCACTGATTCCCAAGCCGTTGCCGAAGTTGATAAACAATCAATTACGGTCAACATCCTTAAAGACGAACCGCACTGGGCAATCAATGGCAAGTCTTACATCGATTGGGAAAACTTCACGATTGCTCTGCTAGAAGAAAGTAAATCAACAGATAAACCGATTGTGATTGGCGCTGAAAAAACCGCCGATATTCAGTCACTGGTTAAGCTTCTTGGCTTTTTACAAGAAAACGGAATTCAAGCGACTCAATTGCTCACTGAAGAGTCGCAATAAAAGAACATAAGATTGAGAACATCCTAATGAATAAAACACTATCTCCAGTTCGCACCGCCTTAACAGCAGCTGTCACTATGCTGGCAAGTGCGAGTCTTTTTGCCAATGAAGCCCCATCTTCTGAACGTGTTGTTAGTGCGGGTAGCGCTGTCACCGAATTGCTTATCGCGCTTGATGCAAAAGACAGCCTTGTTGCTGTTGATGTCACCAGCCAACTGCCAAAAGAAATGGAATTGCCAAAAGTGGGTTACCACCGTCGTCTGTCTGCTGAAGGTTTGCTAGCACTCAGTCCAACGAAAGTGATTGGTTCTGATGAAATGGGCCCGAGCACAACACTTGAGCAACTAAAGTCTGCTGGTGTAGATGTAGAGATTGTAAACACAGAAGCAAATGTTGAAGGTCTTGTGGATCGCATAGACCAAATCGCCAACATCATGCATCGTGAAACTCAAGCAGCAGCGCTAAAGACTGAAGTTGAAACGCAAGTAAAAGCGCTTGAGAGCAACCAACCTGCAAAAGCTGACAAAAAGAAAGTCCTCTTCCTTCTTATTCATGAAGGCCGCCCTGCAAACGTCGCAGGTTCAGAAACCACGCCAGATGCCATCATTCAGCTTGCGGGTGGTGAAAACCCAGCGGCAGGTCAGCTGTCGTCATACAAACCTCTATCTACAGAGGCCATGGTTGAAATGCAGCCGGATGTGATCCTAGTAAGTGGCCGCAGTTACCAAACAATGGGGGGTGCAGATGCCATTTTGAAAGCGATGCCTCTACTTGCTGCTACGCCGGCTGGGATGAACAAAAACATCGTGACAATTGATGGCCACGCACTCGTAGGTGGTTTGGGACTAAAGAGCCTTTCTGAAGCGAAGCGCCTGAATGAGCTGTTATACCCGTAGAGAGATTCAATGCTATTAAGACGTACCCCTTTACCTACTATTCTGCTTGCTTTATCCGGCATTTTAGCCTTTATCGCAGTTGCTTCAATTACGGTAGGCCCAATGAATATCAGCTTCACAGACAGCCTGCGAAGCTTAACAGGGGCGAGCTCTGATCTTGCTCCTCACATCCAACTGGTTATCAACGAAATACGACTTCCTCGCACTATTCTTTGCATGTTTATCGGTGCCATTTTAGCGATCTGTGGTGTCGTCATGCAGGGCTTGTTCCGAAACCCACTCGCCGAGCCTGGCATCATCGGTGTCTCTGCTGGTGCGGCGCTAGGTGGTGCATTTGCTATCGTCGTTTTTGCTGATTTCAGCCAAAACTATCCAACATTAATGAACCTAGCAGCACTGCCTTTCTTTGCTTTCTTAGGCGGTGCTATCACTACTGTTTTAGTTTACTGGTTAGGGACAAGCAAGTTTGGTACATCCGTTACCATCATGCTTCTCGCTGGTGTTGCTATCAGTGCACTATCAGGGGCCGCAATTGGCTTCATGAACTTCATCGCAGACGATCAAATGCTGCGTGACTTAACACTGTGGTCTATGGGGTCACTAGCCGGTGCGAATTGGTCAGGTATTGGCTTAGCGGCCGTGGCATTGGTATTGCTGATGTTCTGGTTCCAGAAAAAAGCGATGTCGCTAAACGCTCTCCTACTGGGCGAATCTGAAGCAAGGCATTTGGGCGTTCCCGTTCAAAAGCTAAAACGACAGCTCATTTTGTTATCTGCGGTAGGTGTGGGGATTACCGTGAGTATCTGTGGCGCTATTGGCTTTATCGGCCTTGTTATTCCTCACTTAGGTCGTATGCTCGCAGGGCCTGACCATCGAACTCTGCTTCCTATTTCTGCGTTGATGGGGGCATTACTTCTTACGGCAGCAGATATGTTTGCACGTGTCGCAGTTGCACCAGCAGAATTACCAGTAGGTATCGTTACTGCACTGATTGGTGCCCCATTCTTTATCTACTTACTGTTCCAACAAAAAGGGAAAATCCTGTAATGAATAACACCGTTTTGTCGGGCAGAAATATTTCGATGCGATACGGAAGCCGTGTCGTTCTGGACGACATCAGTATTGAGATTCGAGCTGGAGAAGTCACAGCATTGCTTGGTCCGAACGGAGCCGGCAAGAGCACGTTATTAAAGCTGCTGTGTGGTGAAATCCCATCTCAAAATGATATCGAATTCTTTGGTACCCAAAAGAATGATTGGGAACCTACAGAGAGTGCAAAACACGTCGCTATGCTGCCACAACACAGCACATTGACGTTTCCTTTCTTAGCGAGAGAAGTGGTAGAGCTCGGAGCAATCCCTCTTTCTATCTCCAATAAGGAAACCAGTGAACTCGCGTTGCACTACATGCAACAAACTGATGTTTTGCATTTAGCTGATAGCCTCTACCCTGCTCTATCTGGTGGCGAAAAGCAGCGTTTGCATTTAGCACGTGTTCTCACACAGCTTCATCAGTCTGGCGATAAGAAAATCTTGATGTTAGATGAGCCAACCTCCGCTTTGGATTTGGCTCACCAGCACAACACCTTAAAAATTGCTCGCGCAGCAGCCAAAGAGAATAATGCTGCCGTCGTGGTTGTGTTGCATGATTTGAACTTAGCTTCTCAATATGCAGACCGCTTAGTCCTGCTGCATGATGGCAAGTTAGTATGTGATGACACGCCTTGGAATGCACTGACTCCAGAACGCATTGAGCAAGTCTATGGCTACCGCTCAATCGTAACTAAGCACCCAACCTTGGATTTTCCTCAAGTGCACGCAGCGGCTTAATCAGCGCGTTTTATGCCCTTGTTTGTCATTCCAAATGATAGGCATACAAAAAAGCCCCGCAACGTTGCGGGGCTTTTTGTTTTGGGGTTATTTGCTCATTTGAATCAACGAACGACCAATCAACCACTCTAGCTCTTTGTCGCTACCTGCACCAAATTGGCTTTCTGCCATCTTGTACAAACGGTCAATGCCATTTGCAGCAAACTCATGTGCGCTTTCTGAAGTAACAATATGGTGGAACAATAGACGCAAGATCGCTAAGAATTCAGTATCTTCTAGAGCCTTAATCCAGCTCTTAGAGAACGCATCCAGACCTTTATCAAATTCTAGATGTTCTACGAACATTTTGAAGATACGACCGTCTAACGCGGCGGTAAAGTCCGTTTTCTTAGGGAAATGGTGGCTAATACCTGTACGCGATACACCTGTTTGTTGACTTAACGTGGTGTAAGACATTTTGTCATAACCAAGTCTTAGAAGCTGATCAACAACGGCATCCATGATTTTCTGGATAGTGATTTCGGTATCTTCTTTACTACGCTTTGGCATATTTTAAGCTCTTCTCTTTGTAAATCCATCTAACTCACAATTAAATGAGGCCAGAATGAAAATCATCCTCAGCATTATGTACTGTATGCCTCTAACAACAAATCAGAGGACCAATCATAACTAAAGTGCACTGCGTAACGTGCAATTTACAGTGATATTTCTGTCAATACATGTGACTCAAAATATGGCGAAAAGTCCACTCCATCAAAACCTTGCACCAAATCATTCATCGAAACTATTCTCAGGCTAAGAATGATAATTATGTAAAAATAATTAATCCGGAAATAGTCTTATAAATTGAACCCCAGTTCAACTAACCTGACAAAAATCTCACGAATATCTAGGTTAATTGATTTTAAATATTGATACATATCACATTAATTTCCTTAAGGAAGTTCTAATAAAATTAATTAACTCACTGTTAACAACATAACATACCGTGCCTTTTTTATCCAAAATCATTCATTTTTGTAGATAGAGATCAAATACCTGATAGAATACCCACAGTATTTACAAGAGGATTCGTTATGAGTGTCGAATTAGAAGAAAACCAAGTATGTGAAGCTTGCGGTTGCGCTGGTGAAATGGGTTTTATCATCAAAGAAGGTGACGATGTTGCCGACGTAACGATTTTCGCAGAGACTAAAGCAGCACTAGAAGCTGAGTTGGCGAAATACATCGAACTAGCAACACAAGTTTGTGCTGACGTTGAATACAACGTTTCAGAACTGACAGAAGAATCTAAAGAGCTAACGGCTCGATTCAAGTTTGAAGTAAGTGCTGAAAAGCTTATCTTTGAACTTAAGACTCGCTCTCTAGCGCGTTAATCATCGATATATAATCGACATATAGATAAAAGCGAGCTCTTAGCTCGCTTTTTTAATGCTTGATTGGCTTGTTACTGGTTGTCTTTCTGAAACACAACCCACTTCAGTGAACCGTTGGTTTCAAAGTCATTCTCATCGGTACACACGAGCAATACGCCATCTATGTTTAGCACCGCCCCAGTGGTGTATGCCTTATCGTCGTAGTAACAAACCCGCTGTCCTAGCTTCCCGTCTGCCACTACTAGAGCCTTTGTATCTGGTGTACTGTAAGATTTTGCTAATACAACGCCTGAGAAGGCCATAGCAGTACTCGCCACCAGCATAGAAATCGTTCTTAAGTTCATGAATATCCCCTCAATGAAGACCACATAAGTTAACAAAGAAACGTTTCGCGTTCTTGGCAGCATCTCATATTCTTGAGACATTGAGCTGTAGCGACCTACAATGCTTTACGTTATCCTTTTCCACTTATCCTTAATACTGTATCGGTTATGCGCGCTTTACTTCTCTTACTCGCTCTAACGGCTTTTTCTAGCTCATCCATCGCTTATGAGCTCGATTACTATGCCAAATTTGGCCATACCGATAACTATGGCAATATTGACCTTCGTAATAAGCCCTATACCACGATACCTGATGGGTTAGTTGTTAAAGGCAATCTAAACATTTCACAAACACCAATCACCAAATTGCCGAGAGGATTGGATGTTCAAGGAAGCCTAGAAGCCACCAACAGCGCATTAAAAACGATAAGACCAGGGGTGAAAATTAAGGGTTACGCGAACTTACTCGGTAGTAAGATTGAACGTTGGCCACGCGGTGTCAAATTAGGCGGCTATTTAAACTTAACCGATAACCCGTTAACCAGTTTGCCCGCAAGATTAAGAGTGAAAGGCGATCTAAGCGTCATTCGCACACCGCTTACCGAACTGCCGGAAGGTTTAATCGTGGATGGTAACCTGTACATAGGTGGTTCTAAACTGACAAAATTTCCAGACACCATGACAGTGAAAGGCAATATCTTTTTGGGGGGAAATCGAGTTACGAAATGGCCAACGAATTTGACCCTAGGTGGCGCAGTTGCGCCATAGAAAAGCTTGGATGAAAGCTCCTTCCTGAAACCAAGCGCTCAGTGCTTTATTGCAAAGCACTGAGCGAAGTTTAAATCATTCTTGGTTGTTTACTGGGTTAGCGTAACTAGCCACCAAGTAACTGTGAGCACCGTTAGGCAGTTGCTCCAACTTCTCTTGCAACTGAGATTTCACCGACTCCGTAATCGACTCATCTTCACGACCCGCAGCAAGCAGGTTGATTGGGAACACACGGTAGTTATTATGAATTTGACGATCGATTTCGTTCGCGAGCTCATCCGGAGTTTCAAACTCTTGGTCAATCACATCACCAAATGCAACGTGCACTTTACCTTTGTAACCAACGATACCTTGGATGATACTTTCGATATCTTCGAATTCGCCTTTCTCGTAACTACCATTCTCTGCTTTCTCATACAGCTCTTTGGCTTTTGCGATGTCACAAGGATCGTTCTGGTAAGAGATGGAAACAGGCACAATCTTCAATGAACGCGTGTATTCACCAAAACTTACTTTTTGCTTACGCCCTTCAACATGAAACATCTTTAAGATGGCAGGATCAGTAAAGTCATTCCCATCTTTGGCACGACCTTCTTTTTGCGCAATCCAAATCGAGTTGCCGGTATCAAGAGAGTGCTTGATGTAGCTTGATAGCAAGCCTAACGCTTTCATCATTTCACGCGGCGCTTTCGCCGAGCGTTTAACAATAAAGCTTTTGTTCAGTCTCATTAGCTCAGTCGCACAAGGCTTCTTAAGCAGGTTGTCACCAATTGCAATACGCACTGTACGATGATCCGTTTGGTGCAAACCGTAGTTTACGAGAGCAGGATCCATCGCGATATCACGGTGGTTAGAAACAAATAAGTAAGACGTATTCTTGTCCAGTTGGTCAAGGCCAGAAAACGTCACGCCGTCAGTGGTGCGATTAAGCGTATCTTGAAGGTACTTCTTCACTTCCAGCTGAATTGCCTCTACAGAATCCAATTTGCTCCACTTCGCTTTTAAGTAGACACGGATAATCGGACTCATGAGAGTTTTGAACCACGCCGCTTTGTTTGCAAAACGGTGGTTTAAAATCGCGCTGATAAACTCATCGTCTTTGATCAGGCGGTCCAGCGCAGCTGGGATTTCTTCGTCGTTGTATGGACGAATTTCAATATAAGGATCGGTATTGGCAGTCATTATTCAATTCATTTCAAAAAGAGCTGGCACATTTTACGCATTGTTTTGCCAACCCGCAGCAATTCAGACCATACTTTTAACATGGTCATACCAGTACCATTACAATTTCTATTCGCAAAAAAATCTGTTATCCGGTTGGCAATTTAGGGGTTTAGCGTTACCCTTAGCGCCCCAAAAACTCTGGTATTCACAATGAACTACGCAATTGAATTTCACGACGCTAATTACCCTTTTCTTAATGTTGCTGCGCGTAAAAAAGCGCTAAAACACAGCTTACTATCAGTAGTAGAAGGTTTGGCGATCATTAAATTGGGTAAACATGAGTATGCCATTGAACCGGGTCAGTATTTCTGGATTCCTCAGGGATGTTTGAGCTCCCTCACCTTTTTGCCTAACACGCGAGTAACTCGCTGTGACTTTTCTGTGCGCTTAACTGACGCATTTGCTCAACAAGCAGGTTACGTGAAGCCATCTGCTCTATTGTCAGCGTTGATTGAAAAGTTGGTGACAACAAAAGCACGTAGCGAACACCAGATGGATTTACTGGCAGTTGTTAGACATGAAGTTCTGACACTAAAGCCAATGTTGACTAGCTCTCCACTGACAGACTCGATTAATAAGTGGAAGCCGGGCTGTGATTCTTCAATTTCGATAGAGCTTTGTCTTGTCTTGACCTTAAGAGAAGCACGTAAGATGAAGTTGTCAGGCAAGAAGCAAGCGGACATCGTTGCAAGATTGTTCAACAACAACGACGAAGAATACGAACAGTTGTGTTTTTTAGTGTTTGGGGAAGCACTATAAAAACTAACGAGGCGAGAATGAAAAAAAGACGTACTCAGTACGTCCTTTTTGTTTTGAATTCGATTAAAACGGCACTTCTATCTGCATCATCCAATCGGCGTCGTAGTATTCATGCCAGCGGTAATCAAAACGCATTCTTGGTTCATCACCGCTCTTATCACCAAAACCGACGCTGAACATCAAGCCATGGCTTTTTAGCCACTCTTCTGTGCTCATCTTCGCCTCTTCATCCCTCAGTTCTTCTGGCATCCATAGCCCAAGACCAAAGTAGTTACTTTCTAGATTCTGAGTAAGAATCGGCGTGTCTTCCGATTTGATTGCCCACTGATCCCAATAGCTCTCTGTAGGCCCCTCAATCGACTTTTCAGCAATGTACCAGTTGATCGTGTCCATACTTAACACACCCACACTATCAAAAATATCTTCACAGATAGGCATGGTGTTATCAGCAAACACGACGGAACGATCAGATAAATAGTTACAAGCAGAGCTAGCCTGTGTTGCCACAAGCAGCGCGCATGCACTAAGTACCACAACTCTGACCATGAAAATCTGACCTCTTCGTTTTCAGATTACGATTGTTTGTATAAGCCTTCGCTTAGTAATAGTTTATTGACCGTTGGTGTCGTGAATGCACTGATGTCTTCACCCTCTAACAGTGCATTACGAATGTCCGTGCTTCTGATTTTGACTTTTTCAGGACACGCCATCACGGTCCAACGTTCGGTTATTTCTTCTGCTCTGTAAAATTTAGCAAATTTGAAAAAATTATCAGGACCTATGACAAAAGTTATATCGGCTTGCGTGTGGATTTCTTGAATTTTTTCTAATAACGCAAAAGTCGTCACATTTTGTCCAGGCTGGTACAAAGCTTGCTCAAGGTCAGAGCGTTGAACATTAGAAAGCCCCATGTCCTTAATGAAGGCATCAACCAGTTTGCACCGAATTGGGTAATCCAACATGTTTTTGCCCCAAGCATGTGCAATGCTTGGCTCAAGTAGCACGAGATCAAAGTGGCTCAGTGACTCGATCACGCTCTTGTGACCTAAGCTTGGCGGGTTAAATGCGCTGCCAAAAACGGCGATTTTTTTCATATCCGGTGATTACCTGGTTGAAGAGAGTTTTCTAATCCGATGATTTCGGTATGATACTACTAATCTTTAGAGCTTTTTGACACTAAAGCGACGTTTATGAATATCAACTGCATGGTTTCTCACCATTTGTGAACTATAAACGCCTGCCGCAGTATGAATTTATTCACACTCATTTGGTGTCGTACATATTTGCAGGAAAAGGAACCCTAAATGGAACAATCCATCCGCGATGAAATGCGAGTACTCCCTTCTATCGATCCGCATTTCGAAATTGAACGCCGTGTCGCTTTTATCAAGCGTAAATTGCAAGAAGCAGGCTGTAAGTCTCTTGTTCTTGGCATCAGCGGTGGCGTTGACTCAACGACATGTGGTCGTTTGGCTCAATTGGCTGTAGACCAACTGAACGAAGAAGCTGGCGACAATAGCTACCAGTTTATCGCCGTTCGTTTGCCTTACGGTGAGCAAAAGGATGAAGACGAAGCACAACTTGCTCTTGCTTTTATCCAACCAACGCACTCTGTATCGGTAAACATCAAAGCAGGCGTAGATGGTCTTCACGCTGCTTCTCACGTTGCATTAGAAGGTACTGGTCTTCTTCCAACGGAAGCAGCAAAAGTAGATTTCGTGAAAGGTAACGTAAAAGCGCGTGCTCGCATGGTTGCTCAATACGAGATCGCTGGTTACGTTGGCGGCCTAGTGCTTGGTACTGACCACTCAGCGGAAAACATCACGGGTTTTTACACCAAGTTTGGTGATGGTGCGTGCGATATGGCACCTCTGTTTGGCTTGAGCAAACGTCAAGTTCGTGAAGTGGCTGCAACATTAGGCGCACCAGAGCAACTGGTGAAGAAAGTTCCGACGGCAGACTTAGAAGAACTGGCGCCGCAAAAAGCAGATGAAGATGCTTTGAGCCTGACATACGAGCAGATCGATGACTTTCTAGAAGGCAAGCCTGTATCGCAAGAAGTGAGTGATCGTCTTGTAGCTATCTACAAAATGACTCAACACAAACGTCAGCCGATCCCAACGATCTACGACTAAATGACGATTTTACTCCTGAGCGATTTGTTGCTTAAACCGCTCTGAGATAAATAGAAAAACGCCGCTAAATTAGCGGCGTTTTTGTTTGTTACGGTTTATTTTTAACGCGTTCAGTCCGCGAGTGTCACGTCCGTTTGTGGGATTGCACAACATGCCAACACTTTACCCATCGCACGTTCCTCTGCGCTGATAGCAGGTACATCTGGGTGATCGACTAGCCCTGATTCTAATTGAACCTTACAAGCACCACACAAGCCCGCTCGACAGCTGTTGCTAATGGTTTTGCCTGCATTCTCTACTTGCTCAAGTAGCGTTTGTTGGTTGTTACCCATCAACTTAAAGCCGTTGAATTCAATCTCAACACTTTTCTCTGGCTTGGCTGTAGTAGCCGCAACGCCGAATGCTTCTTGATGATAGTTATCTTCCGGTAGCCCTTTCTTGAGTAGGAGATTTTTCGCCTTTTGCATAAAACCATCAGGGCCACAAACGAACACTTGGCGCTTCTCAACATCTTTGATCTGTTTTATATGGGATAAGCTGATTCGCCCCTTAAGACCAAACCAATCCACCGCAGGTTGAGTTAAGCAAATCTTCACATCTAGTCCCGGATGCTGACGTTTCAGTTCATCGAGCTCATCTTTACATGGGATATCAATCTCGGTGCTGCACTGATGGTAGAACACCACATCATCAAGTTGGTTGTGATCAGCTAAGTAACGAACCATTGACAGCATTGGGGTTACACCGCTTCCTGCAGACAGTAAAAGCAGAGGCTGAACAGAATGCTCTTTTATATAAAATTGACCATCTGGCGATTCCGCTTCCAGTACATCCCCTACTTGCAGATTATCAAGCAGTGAATTAGACACACGCCCACCAGAAACGCGCTTAACCGAAATCGCGTAGCGCCCCGGGCGAGATGGGCTCGAGGACAAGGTGTAACGACGCCCTACTTTCTTACCTTCTATATCCACTTCGATAGGTAAATGCTGACCCGGTAAGTACGTTGGTAGCTGACCTTTACTTGGCTCAAGCCATAAGGTGACAAAGTCGCGCGCAATCTCTTCTCGTTCGACACAAGTTAGCGTCATTCGATTAGGAGAGTTATCTGGATAAAACTCTGGCTCTTTGTATTCCAGCACTTCAACTTGGTCACCAGAACGAATAATGCCTTCGTTAAGGGCAACAAGATTTTGGCCAAAGAACACGCCCCCACGCTCATTCGCACGGAACTCTTGCAGTGTTTTAAGTGGTTCTTTGCTTTCTCGGAATGTACCGCGTTGAGTGTTAACGGTGGTTAGAATGCAACGCTCACAAGGTTTTACTGATTCAAATTCGACTTCACCAATGCGAATGCGCTTCCATGAATCTTCTTCAAATGGCTTGGTATCAGATACCACTAGGTTGGTTCGGAATTGATCCATTGAGTGCTGTTCAGAGCTTCTGCGATTTAACTCTTCCAGTGACGCTTCACTGATAACAAGCACCGGATAACCATCAGCAAAGCTAACGTTGTGCCCCAACTTCTCTCTTACACGATTGGATTGCTCACCAGTAAAAAGTAACTCAACGCGAAGACCTAACACTCTACTAAACCAATCATCCGCTTCGTCAGTGGTGGTGTATGCCGTAAAACTGTCTTTCCAAACCGTTGCAGGTGCTTCCTGCATTTTGAAATCTTGATAACGAATCTTTAGTGGCTCTTCACCAAGACTGGTAAACACTACGCCATCGGGCAACAACGCTGATTTAATGGTCACCATTTGGGGGAATTTTCGGGCGGTCACCATTGAGCCATCTGACGTCGCAATCATAAATCGACGATCAAAACTCAATCCTTGTTTTTCTACCCAAGCGGAAGATAAGGCAACACCTCCGACGGATTTGACTGGAAAAACATTAATTTGGGACAAAACTGATTGCGACATAGCCTTCTTCCTACAGGTACTTTCTCATTATTGGACTATCATATCCTCATAAGAGTAATGACCCAAGTGCCTATAAAAACTCAATTTTTATAAGGTATCTTCCCAAGGTGATTGACGTTGTCTCTCTTTAACGTTCTTTTTTGTCTCACTTTATGAACAGAGTTCCATAAATTTGCACAGTATTGACGAAATAAGGATTGCCAAAACGTGACATCGCACACATAATTCGCCAACTTTTTGACACTATACATAACCTATCCGGAGCATAGACCATGGATACTAATAAACTGATTCTAATTCTACTTTGTATCTTCCTTCCACCAGTGGCGGTTTACATGGAAAAAGGTCTAGAGAAAGACTTCTTCATCAACCTGATCCTAACGTTCTTCTTCTTCCTACCAGGCACAATTCACGCGCTTTGGTTGACGATGAAGTAACCAACTGAGCTCCTGCCGAAAAGAAATGTGAAAAATGGGATGAAATGAAAGTGCAATTCCACTATCATCCTGTCGCCTAAGCGCAAGCGTTTGCTCTTGAGGTAAATGCAGCGTTTAGGCTCCAAACATAACTTTTAAATGGTGGGAGCAATTAATGACAACACTGACTATTACTCGTCCTGACGATTGGCACGTTCATTTACGCGATGGTGAAGTTCTAAAAGATACCGTTCGCGATATTAGCCGTTATAACGGCCGCGCACTGATCATGCCAAACACCGTCCCACCAGTGACTAATACTGAAATGGCGCTAGCCTACCGTGATCGCATCCTTGCTGAACAACACGGTGAGCAATTCGAACCTCTTATGGCGCTGTACCTAACAGACAACACCACGCCAGACGAAATCCGCAAAGCGAAAGCGACAGGCAAAATCGTTGCAGCAAAGCTTTACCCAGCAGGCGCAACCACCAACTCTGATTCTGGCGTAACCGATGCAAAGAACATCTACCACGTTTTTGAAGCGATGGAAGAAGTTGGCATGCTGCTTTTGGTTCATGGTGAAGTGACTCACAACCACGTTGATATTTTTGACCGTGAGAAGGAATTCCTAGACACGGTTCTTGCTCCTATCGTCAACGACTTCCCTAACCTAAAAATCGTTCTTGAGCACATCACGACTGCGGATGCGGCTAATTTCGTCAACAACGCTTCTGATAACGTTGCAGCAACTATCACCGCTCACCACCTGCTGTTCAACCGTAACCACATGCTAGTCGGCGGCATTAAGCCACACTTCTACTGCCTACCAATTCTTAAGCGCAATACCCACCAACAAGCGCTTATCGAAGCAGCAACAAGCGGCAGCAAGAAATTCTTCCTAGGTACGGATTCAGCACCACACGCAAAAGGCGCAAAAGAGTCGGCTTGTGGTTGTGCTGGGTCTTACACTGCACACGCAGCGCTAGAGCTTTACGCTGAAGTCTTTGAGAACGAAGGCAAGCTAGAAAACCTAGAAGCATTCGCAAGCTTGAATGGCCCTGATTTTTACGGCATAGCTCGTAACTCAGATACAGTCACGCTAGAAAAAGCAGCGTGGGATGTACCAGAAACGATGCCATTTGGCAGCGACATCGTTGTGCCAATCCGTGCAAATGAAAAAATTGAGTGGGAAGTGAAGTAATCACCCTCAAGAAATGAAAAAGGGTCATGCCACCATATTCGATATGGAAAGGCATGACCCTTTTCTTTTGGCTTTAATACAGCCTCAACAAACTGAACTCGCGCTTATTTACCGCGAACCTTTTCAACCACAGTCCAAGCAGCAACCACAATCAAACCAGCAATGACACCAATCATACCGTTAAGCAGTGTCGGTACGATCGCAGTAGCAATGGTGTGACCACGGAAGTCCATAATGATAGGTTCAATCAGATGATGAATTGCAGGGACGTTATGAACAACAATACCGCCGCCAACCAAGAACATCGCAGCAGTACCAACAATCGCAAGCATCTTCATCAGTTTCGGGGCGAACGCTACTAACGCCCCACCGAGTTTGGCTTTCAGACCTTCGCCATTGGATTTACGCTCTAGATAGAAGCCCAAATCATCGAGCTTAACAATGCCAGCCACTAAACCGTAGACACCAATGGTCATCAAGATCGCAATCAGGCTTACTACCAAAATCTGCGTCACGATACTTGTTCCTGTGACGGTGCCTAACGCAATCACGATGATTTCAGCTGACAAAATAAAGTCAGTACGGATTGCACCCGCCACTTTTCTCTTCTCATACTCTTCCACGGATTCACCCGTATCAGAGGACTCTTCCGCGTTACCTTCATGCTGATGAGCGTGAGGGAATAGTTTCTCTAGGATCTTCTCTGCGCCTTCAAAGCAGAGAAACAAACCGCCAATCAAGAGTAATGGCATGATCAACCAAGGAATAAACGCACTAATGAGCAACGCCGCAGGCACCAGTATCAACTTGTTTTTAAATGAACCTTTCGCGACTGCCCATACCACTGGAATTTCTCTTTCGGCAGCAACACCCGATACTTGCTGCGCGTTTAGCGCCAAATCGTCGCCCAATACACCAGCGGTCTTTTTCGCCGCTACCTTTGACATCAATGCGACATCATCCAATACAGCTGCAATGTCATCCAACAGTGTCAGTAAACTTGCTCCAGCCATTTATTTATCTCTTTTATGGAATTGAATAAGTAACAAAATGTAACACCATTAAATCACTCAGCAAAGTTATGATTCTGCAAAGAATAAGGTCACAAATTGTGTTTTGTGTTGATGTGGCTTTGAGACAGGACTAGTCTTGTCTTACCTTTCAAGCACACAAAAGAAAAGTATAGATGAAAAGCGGATACACTTACCCAATCGGTACCCCAGGTCAGCCATGGGGCGAAGCAGAACGCAAAGCTTGGTGTGAGCAACGTGACGTAAAACGTAGCTACCAAGAAGAAGTCGTAACAAAAATTGATGCCCTTCGCGAGCGTTTTGATGTTGAGCAATACGGCGCACTTTCTTACGATGAAGCACGCTTCCCTCTGTTTTGTATTAAGACTCGTAACTGGGATGCAGCAAAACCTGTTGTTTTGGTCACTGGCGGCGTACACGGCTACGAAACAAGTGGTGTGCACGGCGCACTGAAGTTTGTTGATACACAAGCTGAACGTTATGCAGAACACTTCAACATTGTCGTTGCGCCATGTGTTAGTCCTTGGGGTTACGAAGTGATTAACCGCTGGAACCCAAATGCGATCGACCCAAACCGCTCTTTCTATGCAGATAGCCCTGCGGAAGAGTCAGCAAACTTGATTAAGCTGGTTGCGACCTTGGGTGATGTTCTAATGCACATCGACCTGCACGAAACCACCGATTCTGATGAAACTGAATTCCGCCCTGCACTTGCGGCACGTGATGGCCTTGAATACATCGAAGGCATGATCCCAGACGGTTTCTACACGGTGGGTGATACAGAAAACCCGCAACCTGAGTTCCAAAAAGCAGTCATCGAGTCAGTAGCGAAGGTAACGCATATTGCACCTGCTGACGATAAAGGCGAAATCATTGGCTCGCCAGTGGTGCAATTTGGTGTGATTAATTACCCAATGGTGAAACTGGGTTTGTGTGGCGGCGTAACCAACTGCACTTACGGCACCACTACGGAAGTTTACCCAGACAGCCCAAAAGTGACTGATGAAGAGTGTAACGACGCTCAAGTTGCAGCAGTTGTAGGCGGCTTAGACTACGTGCTCAATCAGCTATAACAAACGGTTCTTATATTGCTCCGGTGTAATGCCGGAGTATTTCTTGAACATAGCAATGAAAGGACTGGCTTGGTTATAGCCCAACGTCAACGCCACCTCTTTCACGGTTTGTCCTTTTCTTAACAGCTCCATTGAATGCAGATAACGAACTCGCAATCGCCATTCAGTAAAACTCATCCCTAACTCACTTTGGCAATGGCGAGCTAACGTACGTTCGGTGGTATGCACCTTTTCCGCCCACTCTCCCAAACTAATCTCATCCGTTGGCGCTTCTTCGACGGCTTTTAGGATGGGTTCTAGATATTTGTTGTCTGTGGTTGGCAAGAAATGATGCTCAACCTCTTGCTTCGCTAACTGATCAAGCAGTACCTGTACGATGCGTTTGTCTTCTTCACTCTTTGCCACGTTAATGTCGCGCTGACGGAAATCTTCTACAATCGCAGACACTATTGGCGTTACTTTGATCAGACTGGTTTTAGACGGGAAGTGCTGCGTTAGCTCTGGTGCAATATTTAAAGAGCAGTATTCCAATGGTTTACGGTTATAGCTGGTATGACGAATTCCGGCCGGCACCCAAATAGCCAGATGTGGTGGTGCTAAAAAGCGTGTGTCTTCTGCATCCATTTCTAGAATGCCGCCACTTATCAACTGCACTTGTCCCCAAGGGTGACTATGAATCCGAGTTTCAGTATTCGACAGAAAGGCTTCAAAATTCATAAACACATCTGATGGTGCTTGCTCAATTGATAATGAGGGATGAAGATTCCTCGTGCTCTTTTTCAAAATTGTCTTCCTATCGCTTACGATGTCTTTCCAGAGATACTTTTCATTATAAAGACCTGTCAGACTAGCGCCATTAATTATTGTGCGATGAGGTTCTCATGGTTTATTTGCTTCCGTTTTTTACTGTCATGATTTGGGGTGGGAATTCCATCGTAAATAAAATGGCAGCAAGTGCCATCGAACCGAGTGCAATGAGTTTCTACCGTTGGTTTGTCGCTATGGTGCTTCTGACGCCATTTTGCTTACCTGCCGTAATCCGTCAACGTCATGTCATTCGCCCTTACCTGCCAAAGCTCGCGTGCCTTGCGCTGCTTGGTATGGTGCTAAACCAATCGTTGGGCTACTACGCAGGTTTGACGACGACAGCATCGAATATGGCACTGATCACTTCTCTTGTTCCTCTTATCAGTGTTTTTCTGAGCGTACCCTTGTTAGGTAAGTCAATTTCTATGTTGAGCGTGGCGGGCGGCGTGATTTCGCTTGGCGGTTTGGCGTTTATGCTTGGCCATGGCGATATTACCTACTTCCTACATCAAGATATGACACAAGGTGACAGCTTGATGCTTCTTGCTGCACTTTGTTACGCGATTTACTGCGTGTTACTTAAGCGTTGGAAGATGCCATTCAACAGCATGACTCTGGTTTACATGCAGGGCTTTTTCTCATTAGTCATGCTTGCACCGTTGTGGTTGAGCAGTGATCAACTTCTGCCAAGCCAAAGCGCATTACCTTTAATTGCTTATGCGGGTATTGCGGCGTCTATCTTTGCCCCATTGATGTGGGTGAAAGCAATTGATTTGATTGGCGCGGATTCTAGTGCCATGTTCATGAACCTGATGCCTGTGGTCTCGGTAGCTTTAGCTTCAACTATGCTCGGCGAAGAAGTGCATGTTTACCACATCATTGGCGGCATGCTGGTTATCTCTGGCGTTATCTTGTCGCAAATTAAGATTCGCAAGAAGATACAATCGCCAAGCCCAGATTTACCACCAGCGACATCGTAATTCAATCTCACAAGCCACGCTCATTAGCGTGGCTTTTTTGTATCTGACGGCTTTATCTGAAACGTTGATAGAAAAGTTAATATTTTGTTGCATCAGCTATTCCAGTATCGATTCCTTATTGATACATTGAAGTGAGTAACAACGCACAAAGGAATGACAGATGAGCAGTGGTCAAAGAGATATTACCCTTCGTTTTCTTGCTGAACCGGGAGACGTAAACTTCGGTGGTAAAGTGCACGGTGGCGCCGTGATGAAATGGATCGACTTGGCCGCTTACGCGTGCAGCGCGGCTTGGAGTGGCAAGTACTGCATCACAGCGTATGCGGGTGGTATTCGCTTTGTTGCGCCGATTCATGTCGGTAACTTAGTCGAAGTCAGCGCGAAGGTCATTTACACAGGTCGTAGCTCAATGCATATCGCGATTGATGTACAAGCTAGCGACCCAAAAGAGTTAAAAAACCGCCTAACGACGCATTGTATCGTCATCATGGTTGCGGTCGATGAAGACGGAAAACCAACCGATGTACCAAAGTGGATTCCTGAGTCGGATGAAGACAAAGCACTAGAACAATCGGCTATTCGCTTGATGAACATGCGTAAGCAAATTGGCGAAGAAATGGAAGCGCACGTCAAATATCTCAAATAGCTCAAACAGTTCAAATAACTTGCCCCCAAGACCCAAAACTGATTATCAAGTAATCGTTTGCTCCCTATATGTGTGAAGTAATGTCATGGTTCTGTCATTCACTTCACACTAGATTCAAATTGTCATAAATCTTTCACTTTGATTTGATTAAATCCACGCACAATTTTAGTGTTGGATAGAGTTTGGATCTTGAGATTAAAAGAGACCACATTAAGTGAAAAGACATTGACCAATTTAAAGGCGGTCGAGTACCAATGGGTGCGCACCATGTATGTGGAAGGTTATAACGAAGACGAAATTAACCACTACATCCAGACTTGCTTTGGTGGCGATACCACATTTGCCGATCTTTTCCGTCGTGTCGCATTGCAACAAGAGAGTTTGTACACACTGCTGCAATATGTAGGCTGTGCGCCATCTAGCCGCGAGTTTTAAAGCCCTCCCCTGAGTACACCACCGTTTCCTTTCGAATACCCCTACACTAATTATGTGAAGTGATACGCACGGCATTCGGATGCCGCTGTGTAATGCATTGCAAACTGGTTAGTCTGTATCTGTTATAAATACAAAATGAATCTATAGGCATAAAAAAACCTGAGTCTAAACTCAGGTTATGGTTACAAGAAACTGTTAGTGATTAAAGCGTAAGGAACTAAGCTAACAGCCAGCTATGCGTAACGCCAATAGAAGCGAGATATTACTGATCGGCGGCCAAACCAAAAGTGTAATATCGATTGCTAAATATAAGGGCGACCTAATGGTCGCCCTTTTCTAGTTATTCTTTTGTATCTTAGTGACCAACCAAGATTAACCTTTCACACCACCAGCCGTTAGACCACCAACAAGCCAGCGTTGCGCCAGTAAGAATACTGCTGTGATTGGCACTGCTGAAAGCACTGCTGCTGCCGCAAAGTCGCCCCACAAATAGTTCTGAGGGTACAAGTACTGCTGCATACCAACCGCAAGAGTGTACGAGTTTACATCAGATAGCAGTAATGATGCTACCGGAACTTCGCCTATCACCATGATAAATGACAAGATAAACACTACCGCTAAAATTGGCACTGACAGTGGAAGTAGTACCAGACGGAATGCTTGCCAAGGCGTTGCACCATCAAGCGCTGCTGCTTCTTCTAATGAAGAGTCGATACTTTCAAAGTAGCCTTTGATTGTCCATACGTGAAGCGCAATACCGCCTAAGTAAGCGAAGATCAAACCACCGTGGGTGTTCAAACCTAGGAACGGAATGTACTGACCTAGCTTGTCAAACAATGCGTATAGAGCAACCAATGCCAATACTGCAGGGAACATTTGGAAGATCATCATAGCTTTCAGGATAGTGTTCTTACCTTTGAACTTCATACGAGCAAACGCATAAGCTGATGTTGTCGATAGCGCCACAATCAAGATAGCTGAGATTCCACCAACTTTTACTGAGTTCCATAACCAAGTCATAACTGGGAATGGAGGTGGTGTAATTGAACCATCTGCGTTTGTTACTGATATACCAAGCGCCAGTTTCCAGTGGTCTAGCGTTGGGTTGTCTGGGATAAGGCTACCCGTTGCAAAGTTACCTTCACGGAATGAGATCGCAATGATCATCAACAGTGGGAAGATAATCAGCGCTAGGAACGCCCACATTGCGATATGTGTAGCCCAAACACGATATTTTAATGACTTGCCTTGTACCATTGCCATTGTTCTGTCTCCTTAATCCTGAGCTACTTTAGTAACACGTAGGTTCAATAGTGCTAGTGCGCCAACCAATAGGAAGATAAGCGTTGCAACTGCACTTGCTAGACCGAAGTCTTGACCACCAGCACCTTCAAATGCGATGCGGTACGTGTAGCTTACAAGTAAGTCCGTGTAACCTGCCGGCTCTGATGTGCCAATCATGTTTGGACCACCACCCGTCAATAGCTGGATAAGTACAAAGTTGTTGAAGTTAAACGCAAAGCTAGCAATCAGCAGTGGCGTTAATGGTTTCAGCATCATCGGCAACGTAATGCGAGTGAAGTTAGTGATGAAGTTTGCGCCATCAATAGCCGATGCTTCGTACAGATCTTCAGGAATAGCTTTCAGTAACCCCATACAAAGAATCATCATGTACGGGAAACCTAACCAAGTGTTAACCACTAGGATCATGGTTTTCGCCATGAATGGGTCTGAGAACCACGCAGGGCTAATACCAAACAGCCCTTCCAACAACATGTTGATCTCACCAAAGCTCTGGTTGAAGAGACCTTTAAAGATCAAGATAGAGATAAACGCTGGTACCGCATACGGAAGAATAAGCAGTAATCGGTAAACAGAGCGGCCTTTCAAGGCTTCCCACTGAACGACACTTGCAAGTACCAAACCGATAACCAGTGTACAAACAACGGTCAACGCAGAGAAAACAATCGTCCAGATAAAGATGCTGATGAACGGTTCTTTAATGCCATCATCTTTCCAAACACGTTCAAAGTTGTGCGTACCGATGTTTACCACGAAACCTGGAGAAACCGTGTTTCCGACAAACTGACCATTTTCGTCTACTGGTTGGTAGTAACCCACATCCATATTAGGACGTAGTGTCTCTTGAGTACGATTGTTGTATAGCGTCTCACCATCATCTTGCAGTGTGTAAAGAGGAACAACTGCCGCAAACTTACGAAGACCGCTCATACGGATGTCATCGCCGTTCGGCATGTGTAAATCAACGCCACTCAGAGCACTGCGGTTTTTAACGATCGTTTTAATCGGTTCTTTCTCGCCCGTCGCTTCTGTGATTGGTGTTAAGTCTAAATCCGTTGCAGAGAAACCTTGCAATTCAAAGGTTGGTGTTGCTAAAAGCGCTTCACCTTTCTTCACTACAATTTGGTGACCCTGCTCAGTTTTGTACAGAGTGAACGGGTAGCTGTCGCCACTTTGGTACGTTCTGTCCATCAAAACGGTCTGCGCACGGTCAAAAGAGAGTTGGTTTTTTGCGCTGTAGTTAGTGAATGCAAGACCTATGGTATAAGCCAAAGGGAAAAGGATGAATAAGATCATCCCCGCAATACCTGGGTAGATATAGCGATGAGCGTAGGTCTTTTTACTACCAAAAATAAATAGCGCTAAAGCGGTAAGAATGAGCGTAAGGAGTGCAAACGCAATCTCACCACGAGAATACATAAGGATTGTTGCGTAGCCATTGATAATGCCGACTGTGCCCAATAGTGCCCACTTGATAAACACTTTTTTGCTGCTCGGAAGGCTGGCGTCTGGTGCTGTCATAGCATTTGTACCTTGAACTGACTGCATAGGGAACCTGCTAGCGAATATAGGATAAAAATAGAAAAGTAAGGAGGAGTTGCCCCCTCCTTAAAAGGGTATTACTGAATTATTTAGTCATTTGTTTTTCTGCATCTGCTAGTGCAGCATCTACAGTTTGACGACCGTCAACAACGTTGATGATAGCGTTCTTAGCAGCACCCCAGAATGCGTTCATTTGTGGGATGTTTGGCATGATTTCACCGTTCATCGCATTGTCCATTGTTGCAGCAATACGAGTATCTGAATCTAGCTCTTTTTGGAATGAGTTTAGAGCAACCGCGCCAAGTGGCTTGTCATTGTTAACCATACGTAGACCGTCGTTAGTTAGTAGGTAGTTCTCGATGAACTCTACTGCTAGGTCTTTGTTAGGTGATGCAGTGCTGATACCAGCAGTTAGAACACCAACGAATGGCTTAGAAGATTGGCCTTGGAACTTAGGTAGCGTTGTTACGCCGTAGTTCACACCAGACTTCTCGATGTTGCCCCATGACCATGGGCCATTGATAGTCATCGCCGTAGTGCCTTGGTTGAACGCAGACTCAGATACTGAGTAGTCCATATCTGCAGAGATAACCCCTTTATCTACAAGGCCTTTCACGAAGTTCATTGCGTCTTTCACGCCTTCGTTCGCGATACCAGCATCTTTAACATCGTAACCAGCTGAAGTGTACTTGAATGCGTAACCACCATCAGCAGCCATTAGTGGCCATGTGAAGTACGGTTCTTTTAGGTTCCACATAATTGCAGACTTACCGTCTTTCTTAAGTTTTGCGTCTAGCGCAGCAACTTCTTCCCAAGTCTTAGGTGGGTTTGGAACTAGATCTTTGTTGTAGATAAGAGATAGAGACTCAACCGCTACAGGGTAGCCGATCAATTTGCCGTCGTAACGTACTGCATCCCAAGCGAAATCAACGATACCTTCTTGAACCTCTTTAGAAGGTTTGACTTCAGCAAGTAGACCAGCTTCTGCATAACCACCGAAACGGTCGTGTGCCCAGAATACGATATCAGGACCATCACCTGTCGCTGCAGTTTGAGGGAACTTATCTTGTAGGCCGTCTGGGTGAGCCACTGTTACTTTGATACCAGTGTCTTCTTCAAACTTCTTACCAACCTCTGCAAGACCGTTGTAGCCTTTATCACCGTTGATCCAGATAGTAAGTTGTCCTTCTTCGATGGCAGCGTTTGCACCGAAAGAGCCCAGAGCAACAAGAGTACCTAGTGCTGCAGCGCTTAATTTTTTCATGTTCGTATCCTTTTTATATTTTTGATGTAGGGCTAGTCCATTGAGGTTCAGCCGTATTTCGACATATATCATCTGAAATAATCCCATATGTCTCATCCTCCTAATCCCTACGCCCTTGCAATTATGACGTATTTTCGTGATCTGAATCGCCAAGGGTTAGAGACTCAAATCACAAAATGAATACTTCCTGTGATCGATTTCAACTTTAGGTCACGCAATAATGTGACTTCCGCCCAACTCCACCTCTACTCCTACTTTTTGCCTCCTCCCTGCCTACTCCCCCTACAATTATTTCGATTAGGAGGATGTAGCAGTGAACACAATCTTAGAAACTGCAGTCATCCAAGAGTGGATGGTAAGAACCCTTTCCCAGCAGTACCTACCCTATAGGTAAAAAAGATTTGCTGGTTTTTCATTGCCATACGAGTGGAATGTCATTATTGGTGTTGTTTGTGGTAATTATTTCACGGGGGAGACAACACGAATAATGTGGGGGAGAGAAACTCGTATTTGGCTATGGTGGGTAGTGCTCCAGTTCAGGACATTTGGAGTACTACCCTGTTTTTCTTACCAATCACAATAACTTACCGATTCCTACTGTTACTGCTCGCTAGATAATTCATATAATGATGAGCGGTGAATAATAAAAATTGATCGAGGACGAGCTACATGGCGAGTGTCACGTTAAAAAATGTTTGTAAAGCGTATGGCGACGTACTGATTTCTAAGAACGTAGATCTGGAAATCCACGAAGGTGAATTCGTGGTTTTCGTAGGTCCATCAGGTTGTGGTAAATCTACCCTGCTACGTTGTATTGCCGGTCTTGAAGACATTACTTCAGGTGATTTGTATATTGGTGACCAGCGCATGAACGACGTAGAACCATCCAAACGTGGTGTTGGTATGGTATTCCAGTCTTACGCTCTTTACCCACACCTAAACCTATATGACAACATGTCATTTGGTCTGAAACTAGCAAAAGCAGACAAAGCAGAAATGGACAAGCGCGTAGAACACGCTGCTGAAATCCTACAGCTTGGTCACCTACTGGACCGTCAACCAAAAGCACTTTCTGGCGGTCAGCGTCAACGTGTTGCGATCGGTCGTACGCTAGTGTCTCAGCCAGACGTATTCCTTCTTGATGAACCACTATCAAACTTGGACGCGGCACTGCGTGTAAACATGCGTGCTCAAATCACGAAACTTCAGCGCCAACTTGGTTGTACCATGATCTACGTAACGCACGATCAGGTTGAAGCAATGACCATGGCAGACAAAATCGTTGTTCTAGACGGCGGTTACGTTTCGCAAGTTGGTAAGCCTCTTGAGCTTTACCACTACCCACAAAACCGTTTCGTAGCTGGTTTCATCGGTTCTCCAAAAATGAACTTCATGAGCGTATTCATTGAAGAAGTCGAAGCAGAGCGCGTAAAAGTACAACTTTCTAACGGTGTGTCGTTCTGGATTCCAGTCGATGGCACAACAGTTAACCGTGGTGACCGTATGTCACTAGGTATTCGCCCTGAGCACTTAGTTCAAGCGGTTGAAGCTGACGCGACGATTCACGGTGAAGTGATGATCGTTGAAAAACTAGGTAACGAAACTCAGGTTTACCTAAACCTGGAAGGCGCAGACGCTGACGTTATCTACCGTCAACCAGACACACTACCAGTTGAAACTGGTGACAAACTTGAGATTGGTATCCCTGCGTATCGTTGTCATCTATTCCACAGCGATGGCCGTGCATGCCGCCGACTACACAAAGAAAACGGCGTAGATTTCGAGTAAGAACTCTTTCACCTTTGCTTGCTACTAATCCCTCTCATCTGAGAGGGATTTTTTATTTCCGAAACTAAAGCATTAATTTCAATGGAAATAAATAACCCCTTCGATAAGACATCTATTAAGCCTTATTTTTTATGGTAAAACTCTCCGTATAATACTTTTCCTCATTCCTACTGGCTAAGTACTAACTTTGTCTTAAACCTCTAAACTCGACCCAACCTCAAAATTTCATTCTTATTTCCACTTACCTAAATAGCACAACTTTTTAAACTTATCTTCAAAATATAAGAGCATAAGTCTGTACGTCGGAAGCTAGGCATCTGAATACTTTCTGTCTATTCAAACACTAAGTTAAAACCATCAATTTTGGCCGCTAAAGAACGGTAGCGTACCGTTTAGGAAATTAGGATATGAAACATAAAGGACTTATTCGTTCTCATGAGGTGGAATTTGCATTTCTCTACCGCCTCACCGACCTTGCAGTCATCGTCTCATTCATGCTTTTTTTAATTCTGAATGACGCCAATACGTCGATTGAAAAGGATTACGTTATTCTGTCTTTCGTCAGCAGCGTGACTTTCTTCATCATTGCTGAAAGTGGCAAGCTATACCGCTCTTGGCGAACCAGCTCATTCAAAGACCAAGTCTTCATCGTTTGTGTCTCATGGCTTGTGACCTGTACATTCTTGTTTATGGTATTGTACTTTTCTCACGTTCATACCTTGTTTGAGCGCTATATTCTTGCGACTTGGCTATTAATCACTCCTGTTCTTCTGCTTTCTTGGCGTACACTCTTTCGCGCCGCTTTGGCTTACATGAGAAAGATGGGCTATAACACGCGCACTGCAATCATTATTGGCCAGACGCCACATGGGCTAACCCTTGCTAATGAGCTAGAGAGCCATACAGAGCATGGAGTACTATTCGATGGTTTCTATGACGAGCGATCCAAGGACCGTTTACCTCAGTCGGAGTACCCAATCAAAGGCAATGTTGGGCTAGCACTTGAAAGAGCAAAGCGTGGTGAAGTCGATTATGTTTACATTGCGATGCCAATGCACGCTAATGAGCGTATTGCGTCGTTCCTGAACCAGTTTTCGGATACCACTGCTAATACCTATCTCATCCCTGATTTCTTCACTTACAACTTACTGCATTCACGTTGGGATCAAATCGGCCAAGTTCAAACCTTGAGTGTATTTGATACGCCATTTGCAGGTATCTCATCATGGGTAAAAAGATTAGAAGACATCATCTTATCTAGCATCATCTTGCTACTTATCTCTCCGATTTTGCTCGCCATTTCTATCGGCATAAAAGCGACCTCTAAAGGTCCGGTTATCTTCAAACAATTCCGCTACGGTTTAGATGGAAGAAAAATCGAGGTCTGGAAATTTCGCTCAATGACCACCATGGAACAAGGCAGCGACGTTAAACAAGCCACCAAGAATGACCCGCGTATCACGCCTTTTGGTGGGTTTCTTCGCCGAACTTCTCTGGATGAGTTACCGCAATTTATCAACGTTCTTCAAGGCACAATGTCCATCGTAGGCCCACGTCCTCATGCGGTTTCGCACAACGAAGAGTACCGTCAGATAGTAGACCGATACATGCTTCGCCACAAAGTAAAACCGGGCATCACTGGCTGGGCGCAAATCAATGGCTATCGTGGTGAAACAGACACACTCGACAAGATGGAAAAACGCGTCGAGTTCGACTTGGACTACATCCACCACTGGTCAGTTTGGATGGACATCAAGATCATCTTCCTTACGATTTTCAAAGGGTTTACCGGTTCCAATGCGTACTAAGTTCATCAACATGACAAAAGCGGCGAGTTTTGTGTCGATTGCTTTGGCTTCGCTTTCTGCGAACGCTGACCCAATGGCGTATAAAACGGATTCTGGGATTGAGTTCATCCCGACCTTAGGCGTGTTCTACGAAGGTGATGACAACATCAACAAGGCCGATCGTGGAGAGAAAATCGAATCGGTCAACATTTGGGGAGTAGAGCCTGCCCTGCTGTCTAAAATTGAACGTAATCAATATCGAGCAAACATCCTGTACAAGCTGAGTGCTGGTTTCTCTTCCGATGAGCAGAATGATTACGATGACCACACCTTTCAATTTACCAACTTTTTCGAGTTCAACCACCGCAATCGTCTAGTGGTTGACTATCAGTTTCGTGCACAGCATGAAGAAAAAGGGGAGGACTTTACCGAAGGGCAAGGCAGCTTATTAAACGACCCCGTTGAGTTTCATCGCAACGACGTGAGAACAAACTATGTATTTGGCTCTGAAGGCTCAAAAGGTAGGCTGGAATTGGGTGTTGGCTATCGAGACAAAACTTACCAAAACTACCGTGATGGCTTGCCGGGAAAACCTGACGCCAAGACCAAATACAACGACTTTCGCGCCCCAAACGCGCATCTAGAATTTTATCTTCGAGCAACACCAAGAACATATTGGTTGGTTGGTACTCAACAAATGAGCACCGATTACCTTTCAGACAATCCTTCAGTGCCATCAAAAGACAGTTACTCTGGTTTCTACTACACCGGCGCACAGTGGGAAGTCACAGGGAAAACCAAAGGTATCGCCCGTTTAGGTTATCAAATTAAAGACTTTGACAGCCATCAACGCGAGACCTTTAACGGCTTCAGTTGGGACATCGGTTTAGAGTGGCTACCTCAAGAGCACTCGTTGATTACGCTCAAAACCACTCAAGCCGCAGTGAGCCCAGATCAAGATGGTGATTACGACTTACAAACTCGCTATCAGTTAAACCTCAAGCACGATTGGAATAGTTATCTCACGACACGCTTAGGTGCGCTTTATCAAGAGGATGACTACACCGGTGTCACTCGTAAAGAAGACCGCTATGCCCTCTCTGCCGGGCTCGATTACCAAATCAAACGATGGGTTTTACTTCAAGCAGATTGGCGCTACCAAGATAAGACCTCCAACTGGCAAGGCTACAGCTTTGACCAAAACGTTTGGTCTCTCAGTGCTCGATTCTCTTTGTAACAAGGAATGTGAATGAACTTACTAGCAACGTTATTTGGCTTGGTACTTGTGCTTCTGAGCACACCTTCTTTTGCCAGTGCCAATGAGCAAGATTACTTACTCGACACTGGTGACACCATTTCGGTTCAGGTCTACGGTGAGGAAGATCTTTCTATAAAGAACATCCTGATCACTTCAGACGGCTATTTTGATTACCCATACCTTGGACGCATCAAGGCCATCAACAAAACCCCTAAACAGCTTAAATACGAAATAGAAACGGGATTAAAAGGCGACTACCTGATTAACCCAAAGGTGATGGTAACCATCAATAGTTTTCGACTTTTCTACGTTAATGGCGAAGTGAGAAAGCCTGGCGGATTTGAATATCAGCCCGGTTTAACCATTGAGAAAGCTATCGCCCTTGCCGGTGGCTTGACCGATAGAGCCTCTCGCAAAAGCATTAACCTAACCCAACACAACACGGGTAAAACCGTGGAAAGCGTCAGCATGCAGCGCTCTGTAGAACCTGGCGACATTGTATTTATCGATCAGAGCTTCTTCTAATGACAGGCAATTCAATGAACGGAACTCATTCTACTCACCCTTCTTCGAATCACGTCGAGTTGATTCGTTTTGGGCATCACTTTAGAACACTCAAAAAAAACTGGCTGAGCATTCTCGCTTTCACCATCATTTTTTCTTTGACCTGTACTTGGTATATCTATTCTAAGAAGTCGGTATACCAAGCCACGGCAACCCTTCTTATCCAAGACGAACAAAAAAGCGCCCTTTCGATAGAGGAAGTTTACGGTGTAGATACGACCAAAAAAGAGTACTTCCAAACTCAAATTGCGATCCTGAAATCAAACCATATCGCTGACAAAGTGATCACACAGTTAAACTTGACCAAGCACCCGGAGTTTACCAGTGCCAGCGGCTTGAAGCAGAAGATAGATGAAGTAAAAGCCATCCCATTTGTACAGGACTTACTTCATGTTACACCGAATCCAAAGGAAACCTCGCAACACAGTAAGCCTTATTATCAAGCACTCCAAACCTTCAAGAGAAAACTTGAGATTGAGCCAGTACGCAATACGCAGTTGGTGAGAATTCGTTTCCGCTCGACTGCCCCTCAATTAGCGACAACCATCGCAAACGCCGTTGGTCAGGCTTATATCGACGCTAACTTCGAAGCAAAGCTCGTTGTGACACAAAATGCAGCGACTTGGCTAACCAATAACTCACAGAAGCTCGAAGAACGGTTAAGAGCTTCTGAACAAGCTTTACAAGACTTCTTGATGCAGGAAGGACTCATCGATATTAATGGCATTGATGATATTTACGCTAACGAACTCGAAGAGCTCAACCGTAAATTGAACGCCGCAGTCAATAAACGTATCGAAGCCCAAACTCTGATTGAATTGCTAAAACGTAAGTCATCTCAAGACTTAGATAGCCTATTGTCGATCGACGAATTTGCCAACCAAGCACAGATTCGTGATTTAAAGCTTTCAGAAGCCCAAGCGGTAAAAAACGTATCTGAACTCTCTCAACGATACGGTCCAAAACACGATCGTATGATCCAAGCGAAAGCACAATTAGCTTCGATTCAAGCAAGAACGCAGCGACTGATTCGCGAAATTTCCTTTAGTAAACAACAAGACTTACTCGCTGCTAAGTCACAAGAAGATTTGTTACGAGCAGAACTAGACGGCAAGAAGTCTGACTTCCAAATGTTGGGCTCACAAAAAGCGCGTTACGAGCAACTCAAGCGCGAAGTGGAATCAAACAAAGACTTGTACGAAGCATTCTTAAACCGCGAAAAAGAGACGAACGCAACCAGCGATTACAAAAACGTTACGGCGCGATTTACCGATCCTGCAATCGTGCCGCTCTTCCCTATTGCGCCTCAACGCATGAAGTTAGTCCTGATTGCGACCCTCTTTGGCTTCGCTATCGCGTGCGCGCTTGTGATCATCTTGGAAACATTGCGAGAAGTGATTCGTACCTCATCGGATGTACAAGACAAACTTGGAGTCACTTGTCTTGGCACTATTCCAAAGGTTAAAAAACGCAGCTTAAAACAAGGCGGAGTGACCTATTCGGCATACTTAGATCAGGATGAAAAGCTCTTTAGTGAAGCTTGTCGCTCGGTTCGAACCTCACTATTGCTGAGATTAACCAACACGAAACAAAAAGTGTTGCCCTTCACCTCTGCTATACCGGAAGAAGGAAAAACATCCACCAGCATCAATATGGCCGTTTCTTTCTCAACGATGGAGAAGGTTCTACTTATTGATTGCGACTTACGCAGACCATCATTGGCTAAGCGATTCAATCTTCCTGAATCAAACCCGGGGCTGACTAATATCCTCACCATGGATACGCCTTTGAGTGAGTGTATTGTTCGTAGTGACGAAGCGAACTTGGATGTATTGCCAGCAGGCATTATTCCGCCAAACCCGCAAGAGTTATTAGCTTCCGAACGGTTCGAAAAACTTCTTGAATACCTCAAGAGTAAATACGACCGCATCATCATCGACACCCCGCCACTGCTCTCGGTGAGCGATGCGTTAATCCTTGGCCAAAAAGCCAACGGGCTGATTACGGTCATTCGATCTGAATCCACCAAAGCATCACTGGTTAACGTAGCGTTATCCAAACAAATTCAACATTCAATACCATCACTTGGCGTTCTGATCACTCAAGCAAAATCTAAGGAAGGAGAAGCGCTTTATGTCCAAAAATACGCCTACTAATCAAAGTATGCAGTGGTATCAGCTTCTCAAAAGCCAAGCAGAACCTGTACTCATTTATCAAATGGGCAAAGTGGGCTCTAGCGCACTGGAAAAGTCGATCCCAAATTCGCTTCACCTGCACGATTTGATGTCGATTGAAGCTGGCAAACAGATTTCACCCGTTCGAGCTCAACTGCATAAACCCATCACTAACCATGTGAAACGCATTTTGAAACGAACCATCATGGTCAATTTGCTTAAGCGTAAACAACAAGTACGTATTATCTCCCTAGTTAGAGAACCAGTGGGCCGAAACATCTCTATGTTCTTTCAATCACTGCCGTTTTGGATGGCGGATAAGTACCTGAAAGACGACAGTGCAGTGCGTTCCGAACGCCCTCAATTGCTTCATGAAGCGTTTGAAGAACACGTAAACCACCAATATCCGCTCCAGTGGTTTGATAATGAAATCAAAGCGCTGACAGGCATCGATGTTTTCGCTCAGCCTTTCGATCAAGAGCTTGGTTATCAAACCTATCAAAATCGTAACTTCTCACTCATGGTGATTCGTATCGATAAGCTCGATCAATCACAACAAGCCATTAGTGAATTCCTGCAACAAGACGTCACAGTCGTTCACGAAAACCAAGCCGACAACAAATGGTATTCGCCATTGATTAAAGAGTTTAAAAGCTCATACCAGCCAAAATCCGAGTTTGTTGAAGAAATGCTTTCGTCAACGCTGACTAGGCATTTCTTTACCGCGCCTGAAATTGAAAAGTTCAAACAAAAGTATCTAGCGGCCAAGTCATGAAAACTAAAATACTTCATATTATCAATGATCTATCTAAGAACGGCGGCGCTCAAAAGTTTCTCGTTGATTTGGTTATGGAGCACACACCTGAGTACGAGATCAAAGTTCTCGTTCTCTGTGATGACAACGATTATTTAGAGCAACTCACTTCCAAGAACATTGAGTGCTTTAACTGGCAAACCCTCTCCCTCAAAGAGAAATGGACGCTGTTGCGCTGGCCAGATCTCGTGCATGGGCATTTATACCCATCAATCTACCTCGCATTACTCGCTGTTGGTAAAAAGCGAATTCAGACTGAGCATTGCTCATATAATCGCCGTCGTGACTATCCATTGTTTAAGTTTATGGAATTCCTTCTGTATCGCGGCCATAACCTTACAGTGAGCATCAGTGAAAAAGTACAAGAAGAGCTGGTTAAGTTCATGCCGCATTTTGAACATAAATACCGTGTCGTGCATAACGGTGTGGATTTAGCTCGCTTTCCTCTTACGGTAAAATCAGGCAGTCAACTTATGGGCAAATCGACGATCAACATCGGAATGGTGGGTCGTCTGCATGAGCACAAAGATCATGAAACGCTGATTCGCGCCACTGCCCAACTCCCCTCACACTATCATCTCCACTTAGCGGGAGATGGTGTTAAGCGAAGTGAACTCGAATCTCTAAGCCAAGAGCTCAATATTACTCAGCGTGTTCACTTCCATGGTGTTGTCTCGGACATTCCCGCCTTCTTGTCTGATATGGACGTATATGTTCAGTCTTCACATGTTGAAGGCTTCGGTTTAGCAGCGGTTGAAGCCATGGCAGCCGGTCTACCTGTTCTCTCTTCTGATGTGCCTGGGCTAGATGAAGTCATGGGTAGTGATACTTACCTGTTTAAAGTCGGCCAACCAGACCAACTAGCCGAGAAGCTCACGCAGCTGTGTAACACCGCAGAGCTTTACCAACAAGCGAGCGAATATTCAGTGAATCGCGCCAAGCTCTACACTATCGACAAGTTCCGAGATGGATACTATGGCATTTACCAACAACTTTGCGCTAGCAAGTAACCGTATCGCGCTACTGGCGGCGGTAACTCTGGCTCTTTTTTTTGTTCCAGTAAAAGTTAGAGCAGGTGGAGTCGCATTAGCACCGTCTGATATTGCGAGTTTGTTGTCATTAGGGTTAGCAGCGCTTGTGGTGATTGAAGGTAAGGCGCATAAGCTGTTTCACCCTTGTATCGGCTTCTTACTCCTGTTTACTAGCTATGTATTTATCAATGGCCTGCTCAACCGTGTCCCCCTACTACCGTTGATTACCGAGACGGTACAATGGATAGCGATCCTCTGCTTATTAGGTGTGTTATTCGCGTATGGGGTATTTGATGATGAGCGGGTAATGGTATACCTCACTTATTGTCTTGTACTGATTTGCTCTCTGGTGGCAGCATGGCACTTCGCGCAAGGTTACCACAGCGGTTTTAAGCTACTTGGCGTAAGTAAGTATGCTTTCGGCGTGCTCTGTTCCTTACTCTATTTGTATCGTGACCGAATTAGAGCATTCCCTTTCTTAATGCTGTTTGCTTTTGCACTTCTTCTACTCTCACAAGAGAGAAAAGCACTACTCGGTTTCTGTTTATTAGTCTTTGTTGATCAATTGGTTATTAAACGGCTGATACGCCAGACTATTAGCGATACTTATACATGGACAGTGTTAATCGCGAGCGCCTTAATTGTATTGGCAACCGTCTCTACCACCCTTTATTTTGGCTTTGATCTGTTCGCTGACAAGCTTGAAATCACCCAAGAAGACATCCTGTTTGCGAATCAAAGTGAAGCTCGTTGGGTCTCCAATTTACACCGTAAATTGCTGCTAGCAAATGGCTTAGACATCTTACTTCAGCACCCTATTTTAGGCGTTGGGGCAAAGATGCTACCTAACTATATGATCAACTACTTCAATTACGATGAGCTCGCGATTTACACCCACAACTTCATTCTCGACACTTCAATCGAATACGGCTTACTTGGTATCGCTTTGTTGTTTGGTGGTTATTTCTTATTTATGAAGTTTTGCTTCAACACATTGAAAGACAATAGAAAAAGCCTATTACTTTCCATCTATGCGCTGATTATGGTGTTTTTCGTTGCCGTCAACACCACCATCATTTTAATACTTTTACTACCCGTCATGATGAGCAAAAAACGGCATCATAGTCTTCAGGCAGAACAGCAAAAACAAACTGATCATCACCATCAATCTGAATTACCGATTCCGCCAATAACAAACAATCAATAAACGCCGCGGAACAACGAATTTATAGTTATCAAGGATAGGATAAATGAAATATTCAATCTCTCGACAATTTGAAAAAAACCGAGAACTTCAAGCCGACAATTTCGTATTGGTTTATCAAATGGGCAAAGTCGGCTCTTCGTCTATTGAGCACACGTTAGGTGAAAGAAAAATACCGAGTTACCACATCCATACCTTTGATGATCATGAAGAATTTCACATGTATCACAACAAAAAGGATGTAAGTAAGTTCTTTGATTTTAAAAATCGCACCATGTATCGCTTAGTCTTAAACAAACGTAAACGCATCTTGCAAAAACGCGAACACATTAAAATCGTCACACTCGTTCGTGATCCTATAGCGACCGTTTTCTCTCGATTTTTCCAAGACTTACATCTTCAGTTCATTGAAGGTAAGAAAAATGACGCGATTCATCGCGATATGGATGTGACCTACAAACACTTGGAGCATTGCTTCGATAACTACATCAACCTGAATTACTTCGCTAACTGGTTTGATAACGAACTTAAGCGCAACTTCAACATTGATGTGTTACGCCAAGAACTGGATAACACACAACCTTTCTATACGTTTAACAACGATCAAGCGAGCGTTATCCTGATCAAATGTGAGCAACTGAGCTCACTCGATCAAGAGATTGGTGAGTTTCTTCAACTTGATGACTTCATTCTTAAAAACAGTAATGAGGCAAAGAATAAGTGGTATTCCAACATCCACCAGTACTTCAAAGAACACTACGACTTTTCCAAGCTTTTTTACATGTATGACCTCCCTCTTTATCGCCATGTTTACTCAGAACAAGAGCGTGAAGCTTTCAAAAATAAGTGGAAGCAAACACCAGGGACAAAGTCAGCATGAAAAAAGTATTACACATTACCGAAGCCTTTGGTGGCGGGGTTCAAACGGCACTTTATAGCTACGTCCATTCGTCACGCTCTGAACCTTTCGAGCACTCATTGCTCGCCCGTGCACGCTCAAATGACATGACGAACGAATCCAGTAATCATGTCTTCCAACATACGAAATGGGTCGAAGGTGGCTTATTACAATTTATGAAAGATGCGAACGCATTTATCAGTGAATTAAAGCCAGACATTGTTCATTTGCATTCGAGTAAAGCTGGCTTCTTAGGGCGCTTTTTAAAGATCGGCCATGCCCGTTTAATCTACACACCACATTGTTATGCATTTGAACGTGAAGATATCTCCGGTTTTGCTCGCCACGTATACAAGACGTTAGAAAAAGTCCAAATGAACAAGATTGACGTTGTCGCAGGTTGCAGTCAGCGTGAGTGCGATTTGGCTGTCAGCATTGGTGCAAAACGAGCAGAGTTGCTCAATAACTACGTCACTTATGAGAGTAACGAACGACCAAAAAGCGAAACGCTATCCAGCTTAAAACTTGTGGTGCTTGGCCGAGTCGCCCCCCAAAAAGATCCGCAATTCCTGCTCGACACGTTAAGTCATATCAAACAATCCGACCTAACACGCCAGTTCAATATCACTTGGATTGGCGGAGGTGATACAGAACTCGAAGATCAGTTGCGTAGTCATGGGATAACAGTAACAGGGATGATTCCACGTAATGAAGTCGTGAGCTTACTGAAAAACTCAGATTTGTATTTGCATACCGCTGCTTGGGAAGGGATGCCACTCACCATCCTTGAGGCAGCAAAAATGCATTTACCTATGGTGATTCGCTCTATCGGCGCAACGAAAGACCTAAATTATCCGTTCTTAGCACAAAGTCCTCATGACATGGCGAAGCAGCTGACTCATTGCATCAACCATTACCATGAAATTGACTTTCATCCATACACGATTGGGCTCAACGAAGCGTTCAGTGAAGAGAAGCAACGTTTGGCGTTAAACAGCATCTATAACTAAGGTTTTCTATGCTTCAATCCATTAGTCAAAAGCTCCAAAACTTACCGAGTGAAAAGAAGCAGTTCTTCTCACTCGGTGCCGCGACCGGGATAGTCAAAGCCCTCGCCGCTTTCTTCGCATTCTTACTCACCCTAGTAGTATCAAGATACTCTGACGCCAACACTGCGGGTCAGTTCTTTTATCTGTTTAACCTTGTTTCTTTAGTCGCCATCATTGCTCAATTGGGCTTCAATATATCTCTGGTTAAGTTCAATGCCATTGCGTTTAAAAGCCAAAACAGGAGCGAGCAAAGTAATAATTATCGGATTGCTTTAGTGCGCAGCCTTTCGTTCAGCTTTGTTGCATGTGCTCTTATTTACTTGGCGTTTATCACCTTCCCAAGCCAACTCAACACCACTAACGTATCTAATTTCTCCCTTATCTTCGCGCTTGCGGCTATTCCTCTCCTCGTGATCGGTCAAACCAACAGTCGAGTACTACAAGCAAGCAAGAGAATGATTTCATCTCTTATCGCACTGCAATTGGGCGTCAGCTTTCTTATGGTGCTATTGATTATTGCTGCAAGGCCATCATTGTTGATCACCACAGATACATTGATGACGTTACTCTTAATTGCGGCAGCGATTGTTGCGTTACAGTCGACGCTTCAATGGGTTCGTTCTGGCGAATACCAGCATGGAAAAACGAGTGCAAACAGCGAACTCTCCTATTCAGCCAAACAAGTCTGGATTGGCAGTATCTTCACCAATTTGGTCCAGTGGGGAAGCTTAGTCATTGCGGGTTTCTTCATCTCAACTTCTGAGCTTGGCTTACTTGCCGCAGCGCAGAGAACATCATTGCTCATTGGCTTTGTCCTCATCACCATCAACTTCGTTGTCGCGCCTATGTTTGCCTCACTCTACAAAGAGGGCAAGATGGATCGATTACGTAATCTCAGCCGCCTTGCGTGTCGTGCGAATATCGCAGCCGCAACCATTCCGGTGATTGTTTGTGTCTTGTTCCCTGAGTTTGTGATGCAGTTATTTGGCAAAGAGTTTGTCGCTGCGGCCCCACTCCTTATCGCACTATCTCTAGGGCAATTAATCAACGTGGCAACAGGCTCGGTTGGTTTCCTATTACTCATGAGCGGGCACGAAAAAACGATGAAATACATTACTATCGTGTCTGGCGTTGTTTCTATCTTGCTGCTGATCGCTCTATCTCAATTCTATGGCGTTCTAGGGGCAGCTTGGGCCATCGCTATTGGATTAGCGATTCAAAATCTAGCCGCGCTGTATTTTGTGAAACGTTATCTAGGCTTCTTTCCTGTGGGGTAAACATGACAAATACGATTGCAAGAGTGAGCTTTATTGGCGTACTGCTACTGACCGTGTCTCTATCACTTTGGAAGAGCTCAGACATCGACCATAACATGTATCAAAGCATGGAGAACTACGTCGGTGGTTCGAGCACGTTACACTTCACCTTTAGCCTATTGATTGGTTTTCTTGCTGTGTTTAATTTCCCTAAATGGGTGAAGGCAACAAAAGCAGATATGTTTGGCATTCGTCTGCTGATTATTCTGCTTTGTATCGTTTCTCTTGAAGAGTTTAGTCAGCTATTTATCGAAACTCGCTCATTCAGTTTTGATGACTTAAGCACCAACTGGATAGGTATCATTTTGGGCTATTTCTGTGCCAAACTTATAAAACTCTTTGCTAGTCAGTGATTTTTCCGGCGTACACGCCACTCTAAATCGACAAACTACACGCCTGTCCTCCACAGGCGTTATACTCTCTCTATCCTTTCTCCATTCTGTACAGCGCCTTGATTTTAAAAAGAACACTTTCCCGAATTGCATTCAAATCCGCTATTGCCTTAGTTGCTACGCTCTCGTGCCTAACACAAGTACAAGCACAAGAAGACAAACTCACCGTCATCAACAGTTATATCGACGATCTCTTCACATACAGCAAAGCCATGGGCAGCTTCACTATTTTGGATAAAGGTAACGTGGTGTTGGACAAACAAACTGGTTACTCAAACCGTAAAGTTGGTTTGTTAGCCAGCCGTGGTTATGTTCGTGCAGACAGCTCAAGCCCATACAAAGTGGCATCTATCTCCAAAACCATGACGGCTACCATGGTGATGCAGCTAATTGAAGCAAATAGGCTTAGTTTAGACACCAAACTGAACGACTTCTTTCCTGAGATTAGCAACGCTAAGAACATCACTATCAAAGATTTGCTCCAACACCGCTCTGGGTTGGTGAACTTTATTGATGAACCCGACTTTCTGAGTTACTACACAAAACCTCAAACGCAAGCACAAATGATTGCGAGATTGGCAGCGCTACCCTCTAACTTTCCACCAGGCAGTCAATATGAATACTCAAACGCAAATTACCTTTTGCTAGGCTATATCATTGAAAAAGTGACGGGAAATAGCTTTGACGAGGTACTCCGCGCTCAAATCACACAACCATTAAACTTAACGCACACTCAGTATTGTCTTGATCTCAAGGCGTGCGATATTCACATTACTTCGTTCTATTACTGGAACAACGCATGGGTGGCAATCACACCACACTGGTCGCCAACCGTAACAGGCGCAGCGGCGAGCATTACGTCAACAACACTCGATGTTTCTCGGTTTATTCGGGCACTGTTCCAAGGTGAGTTGCTCCCGAAAGAAGCAGTGAAAATGATGTCGAAGGAGTATTTTGGTATTTACAGTCCTGAATACTCGCAACTTGAACGCTATGGACACGATGGTCTCTTGGAAGGTTATCGCTCGTCAATGCTGTACTTCCCCAAACAAGATGTTGCGATTGTCATCTCAGTCAACGGACTTCATGAAACTTATGACGACATTGTGAGAAATATTGTCGGTTTGTACTTTGATGAGAAGGTTGAATTGCCAGATTATGACCGCCCAAACATGACAATGAATGAAGGGCAACTTAAGGCCTTCACGGGAACATACAAAGCCTTGGATGGCAAAAAGGTAGTAGAGGTGTTCATTGATGATGGAGCATTAAAAGCTCAGATGGTAGGTCAACCCTCATTTACTTTCATTCCAATGACGGAAAACGAGTTCGAGAACAAAGCTTTCGGCATCATTTTAACCTTCAACCCTGTCAAAAATGAACAGGGAAAGACCAATAACGTTAAAGCGAAAAGTGGCAATCATACTGAGACCTACTACCGGCTACGCTCCTCGAAATAGCAACTCAGCACAGGTTTCCTCGGTTAGCACTTTTTTGGATATTTTTCTTAGAGGGCGAGATATACTCTTGCCCTATTACATTAATATGAGCATCGGTTATGTCTTCACATCCAACTAAAATCACTTTCTTTGAATTCCTAACTCCACTTATCACTGCGGGTAAAAAGACAATCACGATTCGTGATGAATCAGAGAGCCATTACGTGCCAAACACCGAAGTGGAAGTGTTCACCCTAGAAACAGACCGTAAGGTGTGTGACATCAAAATCCTATCAGTGGCACCACTGAAGTTTGATGACATCAATGAGTTCCACGCAGAACAAGAAGCGATTGAACTGCCAAAACTGAAAGAGCTTATTCGCGAGATCTATCCGAATATCGATGAACTGTATGTGATTGAATACGAACTGATCAAGTAAGAACCACAATTTACTAGACGACTGGTCTAATCGCTTTTATAGTATTGCTCATGAACGCAAAAACGAACGATACACGCCAACACATTCTCGATGTCGGCTACCAATTGGTAGTGACCAAAGGTTTTACGAGCGTTGGGCTCTCAGAACTTTTAAAGGCAGCGGATGTGCCGAAAGGCTCTTTCTACCATTACTTTAAGTCGAAAGAACAATTTGGTGAGGCATTGATTGAAGATTACTTCTCTCGCTACCTTAAGATGATCACAGCCCACTTTACTGAAAGTGAAGGCTCTGGTTGCGACCGCCTTTTGAGCTATTTCGAACGCTGGATGGCGATTGAAAATGGCCAATGTAACGCCAACAAATGCTTGGTCGTGAAGTTGAGTGCTGAAGTCTCTGATCTTTCAGAAGCAATGCGCGTAAAACTGGCTTCGGGAGCCACTCAAGTGGTGAAAGCCATCGAAGATTGTGTCCAAGCGGGCATTGAAGACAGCTCTATCCAAGTTGAGTCAGCAGAACAAACCGCCCATTTGATTTACCATCAATGGATTGGCGCAAGCTTACTCAACAAACTGTATCAGGATCGTTCCGGTTTAATGCGTAGCTTTGAGAGCACTCAAAGTATGCTAAAAGGCAAATAACGAACCAAACTTAATCCGCCTTATCTTTACCCAAAAAGTACGGCGGATTTTTTAGGAATCAAAACTAGACGACTGGTCTAATAATTAATATAGGAACTTACTATGACCCAAACGCTCAACCGTCAGATCGTATTGGCTAACCGTCCAAAAGGTTCGCCAGTCCCAGAGAACTTCCGTTTAGAACAGGCTGCCATCCCTACCCCGAGTGAAGGTGAAGTGCTTTTACGTAGCGTGTACCTGTCTCTTGATCCATATATGCGCGGCCGTATGAATGAAGGCAAATCCTACGCTGATCCGGTAGAGCTAAACGATGTGATGGTTGGCGGAACCGTTTGTCAGGTGGTGGAATCGAAGAACTCAGGCTTCCAAACTGGCGAGTGGGTGGTAGCTTACACAGGCTGGCAAGATTACGCGCTATCTAACGGCGAAGGTCTGTTTAAATTAGGCAGCGAGCCGACGCATCCGTCTTATGCCCTAGGTGTGCTTGGTATGCCTGGCTTTACCGCTTATGTGGGTTTATTGGAAATTGGTCAGCCTAAAGCTGGCGATACCTTAGTTGTCGCAGCTGCAACTGGTGCGGTGGGCTCTATGGTTGGTCAAATCGGTAAGCTAAAAGGTTGTCGTGTAATCGGTGTCGCAGGCGGCGCAGAGAAGTGTCAGTACGCAAAAGAGACCCTAGGCTTTGATGAATGTCTTGATCACACCGCAGATGACTTTGCAGAGCAGCTAGCAGCAACATGCGACAAAGGTATCGATGTCTACTTTGAAAACGTAGGCGGTAAAGTCTTTGACGCGGTATTACCTCTACTTAATGTCGGCGCTCGCGTACCACTTTGTGGTTTGATTTCTCAATACAACGCGACAGCGTTACCAGAAGGTCCAGATCGTATGTCGATGCTGATGGGTAACATTCTGGTTAAACGCATCAAGATGCAAGGCTTCATCATTTTTGACCACTACGAGCAAAGCTACACAAACTTCGTCAAAGATGTAAGCCAATGGCTAGCAGAAGGCAAAATCCACTATCGCGAACATCTAGTAGAAGGTTTAGAAAATGCGCCAGAGGCATTCATCGGTCTACTGGAAGGCAAAAACTTCGGCAAGCTTGTTATTCAAACCAATCAACCTGTATAAGAAAGGATTCTTCTATGATTAAACTGCATCATTTAAACCAGTCTCGCTCGAAACGCATCATTTGGTTGTTAGAAGAATTGGGGGTGGATTATGAGATCGTGCCTTACCTTCGTGACAGCGTCACATTCCTTGCGCCACCTGAGCTCAAGAGCATTCACCCACTCGGCAAGTCACCTGTATTGGAAGATGGCGACGAGATCGTTACAGAGTCTGGTGCTATCACTGAATACTTAATTGAAAAGTATGCAGATGGACGTTTTGCACCAGTGCGTGGCAGTAAAGCTTACACGCAGTACATTCAATGGCTGCATTTTGCAGAGAGCTCAGCCATGGTTCCCCTGCTGCTCAAGATGTTTGTTGCTAAAGATGGCGCACAAACCAATTTCCTTGCGGATTACGCCGATGCGGAAACCATGAAAGTCATGGGCTACGTTGATCAAAGCTTAGAAGGGAAAACCTACTTTGTAGAAGAGCGACTAACAGGCGCGGATTTCATGATGTCTTTTGTCGTCGATGTCCTAAACAAGTTTGGCGTCATTGAGCGCTTCCCAAACATCCAACGTTATGGTGCACAGCTCGCGACTCATCCTGCGTTTACTAAAGCAGAAGAACTTGAAGTGAAGTTCGGTTAATCGAGTTTAGACCTTCTCAAACCGTTGAGAATTTCTGTCTATTTCGGGAATCTTTGAAATAGGCAGAAACCATTCACACTAAACATACCTGAATACCATTTATAATCCACACGACAAATAATGTTAATTGACATAAAGCCATTAATTAACAACCACTTAAAGCATAGGTGATACCTATCACACTGATTGCTAATAACAGTTTTTTTCTTCTCAATTGCAGCGTTATTCTCCTCGCATAACTTTCGGATTCATCCAAAAGACAAGATTTATTATCACTATTGCAAGGAAATTCAAATGAGCAAGAAATTGACTACAGCAGCAGGTTGCCCTGTCGCACATAACCAAAACGTTATGACTGCAGGTCCTCGTGGCCCTCAACTATTACAAGACGTTTGGTTCCTTGAAAAATTGGCACACTTTGACCGCGAAGTGATCCCTGAGCGTCGTATGCACGCAAAAGGTTCTGGTGCTTACGGTACGTTCACAGTAACGCACGACATCACAAAATACACTCGCGCTAAAATCTTCTCTGACATCGGCAAAAAAACAGAACTATTCGCTCGCTTCACTACTGTAGCTGGTGAGCGCGGTGCAGCAGACGCAGAACGCGACATTCGTGGTTTCGCACTAAAATTCTACACTGAAGAAGGTAACTGGGACTTGGTTGGTAACAACACACCAGTATTCTTCCTACGTGACCCACTAAAATTCCCAGACCTAAACCACGCAGTAAAACGCGACCCTCGCACTAACATGCGTAGCTCTACCAACAACTGGGATTTCTGGACATCACTACCAGAAGCATTCCACCAAGTGACTATCGTAATGAGTGACCGTGGTATCCCAGCTTCTTACCGTCATATGCATGGTTTTGGTAGCCACACATTCAGCTTCATCAACGCAGAAAACGAGCGTTACTGGGTGAAATTCCACTTCAAAACTCAGCAAGGCATCAAAAACCTAACTGACCAAGAAGCAGAAGCAATCGTAGGTAAAGACCGCGAAAGCCATCACCGTGACCTTTACGAAGCGATTGAGCGTCAAGACTTCCCTAAATGGAAGATGTACGTACAGATCATGCCTGAGCTAGAAGCGGATGAAGTCAACTTCAACCCATTCGACCTTACACGTGTATGGTCTCAAAAAGACTACCCACTGATCCCAGTTGGTGAGTTTGAACTGAACCGTAACCCAGAAAACTTCTACGCAGAAGTTGAGCAATCAGCGTTCAACCCAGCAGCAGTAGTACCTGGTATCGGCTTCTCTCCAGATAAGATGCTACAAGGTCGTCTGTTCGCTTACGGCGATGCTCAGCGTTACCGTCTAGGTGTGAACCATCATCAAATCCCAGTGAACGCACCTCGTTGCCCTGTTCACAGCTACCACCGCGATGGCGCAATGCGCGTTGATGGCAACTTTGGTTCAACACTAGGTTACGAGCCAAACTACAAACAAGAATGGGCAGAGCAACCAGATTACTCTGAGCCACCTCTACGCATCAATGGCAACGCTGATCACTACGATCACCGTGTAGACGAAGACTACTTCAGCCAAGCGGGTGATCTATTCCGTCTGATGAGCGAAGAGCAACGTCAAACTCTGTTCGACAACACAGCTCGCGCAATGGACGGTGTGCCAGAGTTCATCCAACAACGCCACGTTCAACACGCATACCAAGCGGACGAAGCGTACGGCAAAGGTCTTGAGATTGCACTAGGCTTAAACAAGTAAGCGAACGCGGTAATCATCACACTGTGTGATTAAAAGACATAAAAAAGGAGGTGCCCAACAGCACCTCCTGATTTCAAATCACTAATCCTTAATCACTAGCCACAACCAATGCTCAAGGAGATTCATTATGATCAACTTAGATTTCTTTAAGCTCTTTGATACCAAAGAACTGTTTATCTATTACTGATTCATCAACTACTGATTTTTAGCGACCGCTTTGATCAGTACTGATGTATCCATGCGACCTAAACCATCACGTTGCAGGTCTGCGTATTGCTCATCCACTTTCTTAGTCAGTGGAAGCTCTAGGCCCACTCGCTCTGCTTCTTGCAGGCAGAAACCCAAGTCTTTGCGCATCCAATCAATAGCGAAGCCAAAATCGAACTTATCTTCCGCCATGGTATTTGCGCGGTTTTCCATCTGCCATGAACCTGCAGCGCCATGCTTCAGCGTTTCTACAACTTGAGCGATGTCCAAGCCTGATTTTTGTGCCAGCAACAAAGCTTCACTCAGCCCTTGTAAAACGCCACCAATACAGATTTGGTTTACCATCTTACAGCGTTGACCCTGACCGTTTTCGCCCAGTAGTGTCATCTGCTTCGCGTACACATCCACCGCTGGAGAGACACGTTCAAAAATGCTTTGTTCACCACCACACATGATGGTTAGAACACCATTTTCTGCGCCCGCTTGACCACCAGAAACTGGCGCATCAATGAAGTGATTGCCGTACTTAACACACGCTTCAGCCAGCTCAACCGCTAGGTCTGCAGAAGTCGTTGTGTGGTCCACTAACACTGCATCCGCTTTCAAGCCAACCAGAATGCCTTCTTCACCGTAAACAACGCTACGAACGTCATCATCATTACCCACACAGGTAAAAACAATGTCACAGCCTTCTGCCGCTTCACGTGGTGTTTCACAAGCCACGCCTTGGTATTCTTCAGCCCATTTGTCGGCTTTCGCTTTTGTGCGGTTGTATACTTTGGTTTCAAAGCCCGCTTTACTTAGGTAACCAGCCATTGGGTATCCCATCACACCCAGACCAATAAATGCTACTCTTAGTTTTTCCATTGCAAGCCTCCTTGAATTCGAAATAAGTGACGTTTTGAAACTATTACTATTTGAAACAGTTAATATTTGAAACATGTTACTAAAGATTTCAGAACATTACTTGTAATAATTTCGTCTTAAATAAGCGCAACAAACTCAGTTAAAGGCGAAGCCACCAAAAGTGATAATAAAAGCGTCACAATAGACGGAATCGCATCTTTCCAAGTATCAAAACGAAAATGGAAAAACATCGCACCAACTGAGGTGAAAACAATAAAACTTGCACCTATCGCACTTAACAAGTTGTTCGTCGATAACAAGCCAATTAACATCAAAATTGCACCCGTTACCTCAACCATTCCAACCAAAAACATAGCGGCACGGTTCAACCCATATTTTTGGAAGAACGCGAGCTGAGGCTCAAAAATCGGCTTCACCCAACCGATGATTTTGATCGAACTGGCAAACAAGAAAAACGCGATTAACAACCCTTGAATCAACACCATGATTTTAACTCCTGAACAGATGATGGAAGTATTAAAGCATTCCACTTAAAACTTAAGGAGGGTAATATTTAGCTACTTATCATTCCAAACAGGAATGCATCATGGATAAATTTGATTGTTTGAAAGTCTTTTCTCGTGTCGCTCAGTTAGGTTCATTTACTGCCGCGGCTAACAAACTCAATACCACTCAGAGTGCGGTGAGCAAGAAGATCGCTTGGCTTGAGAGTGAAGTCGGCATCACCTTGTTTCATCGTCATGCTCGCGCTATCAGCTTAACCTCTGGTGGAAAACAATATCTCGAACTGGCGCAGACACTCACAGAACAAATGGATTCCTTCGAGTCGCAGCTTAGACAAGAGCAAGCGTCGGTCTCTGGCGAGCTCAAGCTTTCAGTGCCGAGTGCGTTTAGCGTTCGCTTATTATCTGCGCCACTGAATGAGTTTCTCAACCAACATCCAGAGCTTAGCGTTGATGTGTCGGTTTCGGATAAGTTTGTCGATTTAGTTGAAGGCAATGTTGATATCGCGATTCGTGCCGCCTACCTAAAAGACTCGGGTTTAAAAGCTCGTTGGCTGATGGATAACGAATTAGTTTACTTCGCGTCTCCCAGTTACCTCGACAAGCACAAACCTATTCATACCGCTAACGATTTGAGTAAACATCTTTGCTTAACCTACTCACTCTCCAATCCGTCTAACCTGTGGCGTTTTAGCGGTGGAAATGAAACCATTAAAGTCAAAGTGAAAGAACAGGTTCGAAGTGATAGTCCTGAGATGTTGGTGCAAATGGCAAAGCTTGGGCAAGGCATCGCTGCAATGCCAAAATGGATGGTAGAACAAGAGCTTATCAACGGTGAGTTAATTCAAGTACTAACGCAATATCAATCAGTTAAGCTACCAATGTACTTGGTTTACAAAGATAGTGAGTACCAACCTCAGCGCATTCGCAGTTTTATTGATTTCTTGGTTAAGCACTTTTCTCAGGGATAAAAAAAGCTCCATCAAAAATGATGGAGCTAACTAGCAGATAGCCTTAGTTAGGGGCTACATACTTAAGGGATTCTTTTCGCCTGCAACAGTGCTGCAGCATTGAGCATCGCGTCTTTAGTGCTGACATCCAGCACCTTCATTTTTCTAAATCGCTCCGGCTCTTTGATGGCGACATCGTGAGCGAAGATAACAAACCTCGCCTTGGCGATATCTTTGTCAGTGATTCGGTTAATGATGCCGTTCGCACCTTGCGTTTCGACCTTGATCTTAATGCCTAACGCACAGGCGGCTTTCTCTAATGACTTCGCTGCTAAGAAGGTATGTGCCACCCCGGATGGACAAGATGTCACGGCAAGAATATCTGCCTCACCCTCACCTTGCACAGACGTATAAGCTTGAGATTGACCAACCGGACTGTCGTCTTCTGTGACCGTCTTCTTAAGCGCAATAACAATCAATGCTGTGGTAAACGAGCCTGCGATTGTGCCAACTATGTAGCCAATCTTGCCATCCACAACAGGCAGTACAATCCAGCCGCCCCACGGAGCGTGGTTAATGACATGGAACATAAAACCAATCACGTTACCGACAATGCCACCAGCAACAATCGCAGGCAGTACGCGAGCTGGGTCACCGGCGGCAAACGGAATCGCACCTTCACTGATCCCAATCATGCCCATGATGCCCGCCGCTTTACCGGCCTCACGCTCATCACGTTTAAATTTACTTGGCGATAGGAAAGTCGCTAACGCCATGCCCAGAGGTGGGGTACAGATCGCAATACCGACACCACCCATCAACCACGGCTGAGTATTCACCTGTGTCTGAGCAAACAAGGTCGCCACTTTGTTGATGGGGCCGCCCATGTCAAACGCAGTCATTGCACCCAGTACAGTGCCCAACATCACTTTACCTGAGCCCGCCATACCCGTGAGCACATCGTTCATGGTTGTCATTGCGCTCGCGATCGGTGAGCCGATCACCCACATCACTGCGCCACAGGTGACAAACGTACCAACCAGTGGGTAAATAAAGATCGAGCCGAGCGAACTCATGCTGTCCGGCAATTGAATCTTCTTCAGCAGCCAAACCACAAAGCCGGCGAAAAATCCGACCACAATCGCGCCCAAGAAGCCGGTGTTGTAGTGACTAACCGCAATCCATGAGCCAATCATACCCGGAGCCAGACCCGGCTTATCCGCAATCGAATAGGCAATGTACCCCCCCAATACCGCGGTAAACAGTGTCAAACCTGCGATACCCATCTCAGCGATATCTGCCAGAATACCTTCTTCCGGAACACCGCCATGGCCCGAAATCATCACAGACAGAGACAACAACACGCCGCCCGCGACGATAAACGGAATCATATGAGAGGTGCCAAACAGCAAGTGCTCTTTCATTCTGCCGAGCTTTTGTGCCCAAGGGCTGAGTGGCTCAGACGCAAACTCTAAAGGGTCGATACCAGAATCATTCGTGTTCGATTGAATATCGGTGAGTAGCTCGCGCGCTTCCTCCACCGACTCCGCCGCTTTCAACTTATTGACGAAACCATCTTCAATGATTTTGGTGGAAATTTGTGCCAAGACTTCGATGTGGTGATGGTCATCCCCATCCGGAGAAGCCAACATAAAAAATACGTCAGACAGTTCGCCATCATCAGCGCCGTAATCAATCCCTTTTCGGCTGATGCCCACTGCGACTGCGGGTTTAGCGACCGCATTACTTTTGGCGTGAGGAATGGCAATACCCTCGTCAAAGCCGGTATTGCCAATCTCTTCTCGTTTCCAAATGTCCGCCAAGAACTGACTTTTGCTAGTGAGCTTGCCCGCCGCGTCCAACAATTCGACGAGCTCTTTGAGCGCTTCATCTTTGGTTTGAGCCTGCAAATCCAAGCAAATGGTTTCCGGCTCAATAAGGTTTAATATGTCCATTGTTTGTACCTTGCAATGTTCACGCTCGTGAGTCATGAGTTATTTGTTCCATCTATGACTGTGTACAGAGTAACCAACACTTTCTGTTTTCAATACAGGATAAAAAGTGCATTAACTGGATTAATGTAACATGAGATTTAAACTGTGATAGAGCTCTTGCGATTATCTGCTTTAAATCCATCCTTTCGTCGACCACTATGCTAAAATCCACAAAAAATAAAATGGATAGAACATGAAAATCGTAGCGGTGACAGCGTGCCCTACAGGCATCGCTCATACTTATATGGCGGCAGATGCTCTAATGAAAGCTGCGCCTAAGCATAACGTACAAATTAAGGTCGAGACGCAAGGTGCGATGGGTATTGAGAATCAGCTCACTCCCCACGACATTGCACAGGCAGATCGTGTCTTAATTGTGTCCGATATTGAGATTGAGCAACCAGCCCGCTTTGAAGGCACCAACAAAGTCCAAATTCCAATTGAAGATGTGTTACTCAATGTCGATAAAGTGTTCCTCGTGCACTGTCGATGATACGCTGTGCTGATGAACGAATACCAAATCACCTTTTTTGTCGACGATATTAATGCCAGTGCTCACGTAGCGCAGCCCCTCAATCGCGTCGCCAAAAAGTTCAAAAGCACCATACACATCATTAACATAACGCAAAACCGCATCGCTGAACTCACCAAGTCAGTCGCGGTTTTACAGGTCGGCTTGCAGCAAGGCGACCTGTGCCAAATCACTGCCATCGGTATTGATGCCGAGCTTGCCTGTTTCGTTATCAAAGACATCATTGCTGAGAACTTTACCGTTGTGGGTTCCCACATTAATTACGAGTTCTCAAGCCAACTTGCAGAGCGTCTTCCCCAGATTTGCCCACCGTGTGAAATCCAATGGCATTACGCCAAAGCGCACACCGAGCTCACCAAATTTGAGTGCTTGAAAGGGCTAGCTCAGCTTATTCATCCGATTCACCCAGACGAACTCATTCTCGCCTTTATCAAACGCGAAGAACGCTCTTCGACCGCAGTAACACCAGGCATTGCCCTGCCCCATGTCATGTTCGAAGGTGTGGACCACATTTCTGTAGCGGTTATCGCGAACGAGATTCCGATGGATTGGGCATCTAAAATGGGTGAAGTGCATCTTGCTATAGCATTAGTAATGCCAGCAAAACCCACACGCGAGCACATCATTGCGGCAACCAACTTAACTCGTAATCTGCTGACCGACCAAATGGCTGAACGTTTACTGCTAACAAAAAGCAGCGTCGACTTGCAGGCGCTTCTGATGTACGCCATGTCGAGGCTGCTCGCTTAATCTTTACTTGCTTTAAATTGAACCGCGATATTCCGTTGGCGTTCTGCCCGTGCGGTTCTTAAAGACTCGGCAGAAGTAGTTCACATCTTTGAAACCACAGCGCACCGATACCTCATTCAACTTAAAGTTGTATTTCTTGAGCATAAACTTCGCGCGGTCTACCCGTACCCACGTAATGTAATCGGCTAACGTCATGTGACCTTGCTGACGGAACAAACGCGACAAATGGTTAGAAGAGATGCTAAATCTTGACGCAATACTGTCACGCGTGATTGGACGATGGAAGTTCTCTTGGATGTAGATACAAATGCCCTGATACAGGTCTTGCACTCGGCTGTGCGCCTGCGTCTCAATAGGCGCATCTAACATCGACTTAGCGTATTGCAACAAGGCTTGCAGCAGTAACTCATCCATTGGCTTCTTATTACACTCACGAGCCAATGAACTCAGTGCTTCCAAGATATTATCAATCGCAAATCCAGAACGAGTTTGAATACTGTGCTTTTGGATATCGTAAAAGCTCGCTTCCCCTTTACGTTTGGACACAAGACTCAAACCCAATTGACGGCGACCAAAGAGAATGCTTAATACCGAGCAATCTGTATCCCAGTCAGGTTTATTCCAACAGTTAGGCGGAATAAATATCGCATCACCGGTTTTCGCCACGATATGCGTCACTTTGCGATCATGACTTTCCATTTCATTAATATATTCACCAGATAAGACCAATTCTAATCGAGGGAAGTTAACCTGATAGCTAAATTCAGGCGGTGTATGAAAATCACCAGCAAACCATATATTGTGGAATGGTTCTCGCTCGTTTAATACTGATGAGATCAAATCATGAAAAATCATTTTACGTACTCTTAAACACGCATCCATGATGCTATACCTATAGATATACACCCTACTGGATTTTTGTGCTATTGAGCAAAATCACACTTCCATTTTAAGGTTACAAAAATCCAGTTAACGCATCAATTTTCCAGTCTAGAAAATCATCAACAAAGCCCTTAAATCCTTATATATGGGAGCAATAACACATTTCACTTATGGTTCATCGACTTCCACATAATGTCACAGATATGCAGTAAGTTTATCCAGTAGACGATCTACGTCACACTCTAGTCGGGCGGTTACAATCGTCCAGTAAATGCATTTTTTCTTCACTACTGTCTCCGCTTGGTTAATTTCAAAATACCCCTGAAATAAAAATTATATTTATAGGGGTTCGACAATGATCACCAAACTAATAAATGAAGACTTGATTAAGCTTGATCTTCAAGCGACTTCAAAAGAAGACGTATTTAAAGAACTGGTTGCAGTTCTACACGCCCAAGGTCGTATTTCAGACCAAGAGCAATTTCTTGCAGATATAAAAGCACGTGAAGAATTAGGTAACACTGGATTTGAGGATGGCGTTGCTATCCCACACGCGAAAAGTGCAGCGGTTCTTGAACCAGCGGTTGTGATCGGCGTAAGCAAATCAGGTATCGAATACGGCGCAGAAGACGGTTTGCCTTCAAAACTGTTCTTCATGATCGCTTCTCCAGACGGTGGCGATAACCACCATATCGAAGTTCTTGCAGAGCTATCTTCAAAACTGATTGAAGATGGTTTCATTGATGCATTCTTAGGTGCAGCAAACAGCCAAGACGCACTGGCACTTCTGCTTGCTAAAGAAGAGCCTCAAGCAGTGACAGACGCACCAGCAAACCAAGGCTTCATCATTGGTGTTACTGGTTGTCCTGCGGGCGTTGCGCACACTTACCTAGCGGCAGAAGCGCTAGAGAAAGGTGCAGCGGCGATGGGTTACGAAATCAAGGTTGAAACGAACGGTTCAATCGGTGTGAAAAACAGCCCAACCGCAGAAGAAATCGAGCGTGCAGACGCAATCATCGTGGCATGTGACAAGCAAGTCGACATGAACCGCTTTGCGGGCAAACGCGTGGTAAAAACCAACGTAAAAGCCCCTATCCGCGATGCTCAAGGTCTGATTAACGAAGCGTTAAGCGCTCCAGAATACCAAGCAGAAGCAAGCAGCAATGCACAAGCGTCTGTTGCAAACAAAGCCTCTCAGGCTCGCTCTGACCTGTACCGCTACTTGATGAACGGCGTATCACACATGATCCCATTCGTTGTAACGGGTGGTCTGTTGATTGCACTTGCTCTTGCCGTCGGTGGTCAGCCAAGTGAAGCGGGCATGGCAATTCCTGAAGGCAGCATGTGGAACCAAATCCTCAACGTAGGTGTGGTTGCCTTTACGCTGATGATCCCAATCCTAGCGGGTTACATTGCTTACGCGATTGCTGACCGTCCTGCTCTAGCTCCTGGCTTGATCGGTGGTTGGATTGCAAACAACGGTTCTTTCTACGGCGCAGACGCTGGTACAGGCTTTATCGGTGCCATCATCGCTGGTCTGCTTGTGGGTTACTTCGTGAAGTGGATTACGTCGATTAACTACCACAAATTCATTCAACCTTTGGTGCCAATCATGATTGCGCCAATCACAGGTTCGCTATTCATCGCTGGTCTTTTCATCTTCGTTATCGGCGCGCCAATCGCAAGCCTAATGGACGGTCTGACTGCGCTACTAACAAGCATGAGTACAGGTAACGTCGTTCTACTAGGCATCGTACTTGGTGGTATGGCTGGCTTCGATATGGGTGGTCCATTCAACAAGGTCGCATTCCTATTCTCTGTAGGCATGATTGCGAGCGGTCAAACTCAATTTATGGGTGCGATGGCGTGTGCAATTCCTGTTGCACCTCTAGGCATGGCACTGGCAACGGCGCTTGGTCGTAAGTTCGACCTGTTCGAAGAATCAGAAACCGAAGCGGGTAAAGCAGCAGGTGCTATGGGTCTGGTTGGTATCTCTGAGGGTGCGATTCCGTTCGCAGCGCAAGATCCAATGTCAGTGATTCCAGCAAACGTACTTGGCTCAATGGTGGCGGCAGTAATGGCGTTCTCATTCGGCATTACTAACAGTGTTGCTCACGGCGGTCCAGTTGTCGCTCTACTTGGCGCGATGAACCACCCAGTACTTGCTCTGATTTGTATGGCAACTGGCGCAGTGGTTACCGCAGTAACGTGTGTAACTCTGAAGAAAGTTCGCAAAGCAAAAATGATGCAAGCAGCCGCTTAATCACCCCTACCCCCAAATGGCTCCTATGGCTTGGGCAATGTCGCCCAAGCCATGATTTTCTCTCATGGTGACACTCTATGTCTGATTTAACGATGTCCGATACACAAACGATTCAAACTCAAGCTAAGCATCCGATGTTTTTCCTGATGAACAACGTGATTCAAAACTACGCTTGGGGCAGTACTACTTCTGTTAACCAACTGTTTGGCATTGAAAACCCAACGGGCGAACCACAAGCAGAAGTATGGATGGGCGCGCATCCAAACGGTTGCTCATTGGTGATGGTAAACGGTGAGGAGACCAAACTCTCTTCACTGATTGCTCAAGACATGAATGCCTTTCTGAGTGAAGAAGTCACAAACCGTTTTGGTGAACTTCCATACCTATTTAAAGTGCTTGCCGCTGAGAAAGCACTGTCGATTCAGGTTCACCCAAACAAACAACAAGCAGAATTAGGCTTTGCACTGGAAGAAAAACAAGGCATTCCCCTAACCGCTGCAAACCGTAACTACAAAGATCCAAACCACAAACCTGAGTTGGTTTACGCGCTCACCGAATACCAAGCGATGAATGGCTTCCGCCCAACAAGTGAAATCATCAGCTTCTTCTCTGAGTTGGCGATTCCTGAGCTGCAAGGCTTAGTGGATGACCTTATCGCAAACCAAACGCCAACTGGCTTGGCGACTTTCTTCTCGGGTCTACTATCACTAGAAGGCGAACAGAAAGAGATGGCGTTGACGGTGCTATTGGCTCAAGCTCGCATCACCGACTTACCTCTGTTCAACCTTATTCTTGAGCTAGAGAAGCAATACCCTGGCGATATTGGTTTGTTTGCACCACTGATGCTTAATGTCATTACCCTACAACCGGGTGATGCCATGTTCTTGGATGCAGAAACGCCACACGCTTACTTGAAAGGTACGGGTCTTGAGATCATGGCGAACTCAGACAACGTATTGCGCGCGGGTCTGACACCAAAATACATGGACGTGAAAGAGCTCGTTGCATGCACACGCTTCAACGAGAAGCCGTTCGACAGCCTATTGCTCGCACCAAACGAAATCGACGATATGTTGGAATACCCAATCCCAGTCGACGATTTCAAATTCGCCATCGTTAAACAAGCTCACAAGCGTACTCTAGAGGTTCAAACCGCTGAGATCCTTATGCCTCTGGATACAAAGCTTGTGCTAACTCACGCAAACGGCGAAACATGCGTGGTTGAAAAAGGACAATCAGTTTTCATTCCGGCTTACGCAAAACAGGTTACTTTGGATTGTGAAGGCCGTGTCGCACGCGCTTACAGCTAATCGTTATTATTAATAGTACGCCACTAAAACCAACGCCTCGCCACTCGCGGGGCGTTTTGCTTTTAACCCTAGTAAAGCAATGGTTAATTAAGCACTATAGTCTTGATCCAAAACAGAAAAATTTCCCTACAAAACCAAGAAACTGTGTAAGACTTATTGAGTAGCCCTGTTGATAAAGGTGGCAAGATGACTCATAGAAACGCTCGCTCTCTTCATGCCATTATCGGCGCACTCGTCGGTGATGCAGCATCTCTCGGATTTCATTGGCTTTACGATCAAGAACTCATCAGGCAGTTTGGTTCTCCGCATCCGGAATTTCATCAACCTAACCGAACTGAATACCATGACAAAGGTTATTTTGCCCACGGTAGCAAGCAAGTCGGTGACCTCACCCACTATGGCGCGCAGCTTGTTGCCATGTTAGACGCTCTGGTTCAAACCGGACACTACGACGAAGCGCGTTACATTCGCTCCTTTCGAGAATGGTTTGATTTTGGTGGTAAATGGCAGGGCTATACAGACAAACCGACTAAGCAAACACTGCTCAACATTCATGAGTTGGAAGCCAAAGAACTGCGCGTAACTTTGTGCGGGGCTGACGACACACAAAACCCTGCATTATCTAAGCTTCCGCCTTTGGTGGCTTTTCATTCCGATGATGACAAACTCGCCAAACTGGTCGATTCCGCCGTGCGGGTTACCAATAACAACGACACCGCAGTTATGTACGCCCAAGCTGTCGCAGTGATGATTCAGATGGCGTTGCAAGGCGCCGCGCCCAAAGCGTGTGTGATGGCAGCTCAGACGGTTTCTCCAAAGATTGCTAACGATATTCAACGTGCAGAAGCGATGAGCGGCAGAAGCGCCACCAGCGTTGCGGAGTCCGTTGGGATGCATTGCGGTTTAGACGCTTCATTTGTGGTGATTTGTCATTTGTTGATGAACTCCGAAAGCTACGAAATCACCATGCGTGAGAACATTTACTGTGGCGGCGATTCAAGTGGGCGAGCCATTCCGCTCGGTGCCATTCTCGGGGCAAGTTACTACGACACGCCAATGTCGATTCCAAATCATTGGATGGATCAAACCGCGCTACCTCGCCGTTTACTGCAGTGTTTATAACCCTTTTCAACCAGCGAAAAGAACAGAACCCATACTCTGGTCTTTTCGTTGGTGATGATTTGAATCTCGCCTGACAGAAATAATCCTCGAAATCTTTGCGCTATCCACCTACATTGAAGATAAAGCAAATCAAAGAGATAGCCTATGGACCTTAACTTGTTAAAAACGTTTGATGCGGTCATGAAGTCAAAAAGCGTCAACGATGCCGCTACCGCATTAAACATCACTGCCCCCGCCGTGAGCCACGCACTCAACAAGTTAAGAGATCAATACCAAGATCCCCTCTTTGTTCGTCAAGGCAGAGGTATCGTGCCGACGAATTTCGCGATTGAGCTACACGCAGAAATCAAAGAGCCTTTAAGCCTATTGATCAACGGTTCGAAATCTCGTCAAGAATTCACGCCAGAAACCAGCCAACGCACGTTTCGAATCTCTAGCCATAAAGATATAGATTTAATGCTCGTGCCAGCCTTGGCGAAATACAAATCTCAGCATGCGCCATTGGTGTCTATTGAAGCGGATGTGGAACACTTAAACGAACAAGACCGTCAAGACGACTTAAGACGCCGACGCGTGGACGTGATTCTTGCTACCGTGCCTTTAACGGATCATGGTTATCACAATGAATTGTTGTTTGAACAAGAACTTATGGTGACAGTGAGCCAAGATCATCCTCGTATTCAGGGCGAGCTCACGTACGACGACTTCATGCGTGAATCACATGTAACTTGGCGAACTCAGCGACTCAACACCAATGCTTTAGACTCTTTGATCATTGAAGATACGCTGCCCCCGAGACAAGTGGCTTACTCCACCGGCTCGACCATGACAGCGCTACAGTTAGTTTCTCAAACCGATTGGATTTGCGTTACCTCGCGTTGGTTCTCTGGCAACTTGGCAAGCAAGCTCGGATTGAACACTTTCCCTTTGCCCTTTGAAGCCAATAAGGTGCCTATTTACATGACTTGGCACCAATCACAAAAGAACGACAAAGGGCATGAATGGCTGAGGAATGCGATTAAACAAGCGGTCACTCAATCCATTGTGTAACAGACGAGCAATAGCAGTACACCCACAGAAAAAGGGCGAAGCCTGCTGCTTCGCCCTTGATGTCATTAGCCTTCGAATAACCAGTTTTGCCAACTCTGCATTCTCAGAATCACTTTACGTACAATGCTGAACATTTCCCATTTCGGTGAGTACACCGCGACGTGTGCATCTGTGCCGGATGGCAATGGCATGTCTTTGACTAAGTTTGGATTATCCAATTCCACTTTCACTAAGATTCGGCCACCAGCAGGAATCTGCTCTGGGTACTTCATGTTACCTGATGGTGATATCGCGCCCTGAGCAAAAATGTCATTCACTTGTGTCACATGCGCCTTGTAAGCATGACCGGGAATAGTATTAAAGGTCACTTCCGCCGGATAACCGACTTTCACATATCGTGCTGGCGCTTGTTTAAATGCAGCAAACAACTGTTTGTCTTCTTTATGGACGAAGGTCAGGTTGCCTTGAAACGGCACAATACGACTCTTCATACCCGGACGCAGCGCCACTTGCGTGACATACCCATCCGTTGGTGCGGTTACGGTGGTTTTGCTCAGATTAAACTGCGCAACCTCAAGCTCTGATTGGTATTTGCTTTGATTAGCTTTTTGCTCCAATAATTGGTTCTCAATGTTGTCGATTTTCTCTTGAGAAGAGTAACCTTTGCTGCCTAGCTTTTTGTATCTCGTTAATTCAGATTGGTAAAAATCAATCGCTGATTCGGTACGTTTGATGTCACCTTGAATACGGTTCACTTTGTCTTTAAACGGCGTGTCGTCAATTTGATAAAGTGGATCACCCGCTTTCACTTGCTGGTTTCCTTGCACATACACTTGGGTAACCAAGCCTTCAACCTGAGAAGTGATTGGCGTCGTCACGCTATACAAACGCGCCATACGAGAAACCGGTTGATACATCGCCATGTAGAGAAAAATCCAACCAACGATGAACATGCCAATGACCGATGCCGTGGTGAGTGTCCACTTGGTTTTAGGCACACGAAATACTCGAAACACGATAACGCACAGCGCTACGTAACTTAGGATGATGAGTGTTTCCATTATTCTTCCCCTCTCGCTTGCTCAAGTTGATTGATGCGGGCTAACAGCTGCTCGTAATCTTGTTGAGATATCGAAGGCTTAGCACCTAACCAGTTTTTCTTCTCTCCGTCGTACATGGTTGCCCAGATCCAAAGGAACGGCCAAATCACATGGAGGAAGAACAAGCTCACCCATCCCGCAACATGAATCGCATCGGCGTGAGGGTGGTTACGTTTTTTCGCAATTTCGTAGGGAATATCGTGCAGGGCAATCAATCCAAAAATCAGAATCAACAGCACCACAAATAAGATCGCCAGAGAGGCGTAGTCCAAGGTTAAATTCATTGTGGAAGCTCCTAGTTTAAGACGTTCTAGACGTTTAAGACGCGCTAAACACTGCTAAAACGTAACTGAGTGATGACTTTCCTTAAGCTTGTCGCTCCGTCGCAATGAAGAAATAGTAGGATGAGGCTTACATCAGGACTATTGATTCCTGTTTAAATGACAGTTTAGTGATATTTAATTGTCCATAAAATCATCAAGTTAGACCTCTATACCCATTCAAGTTCTGAATAGTTTCAGAATAAGCAGAACAGGACCGAATCTCGCTTTCTACAGACAGAAAAAAAGCGATACCAATATTGATATCGCTTTGGATAAGGTTGCAAGACCAGTAAATATTCCGAAAAAATCGATTGGACCCCTCCATCTCTCTAAACGGGTATTAATAACCCGGCACAAGCAACAAACCTAAAATCACTTTTATCTGTCTACTGACCTAAACAAGTATCACCAATACGCGCTGGGGCGATCTGGTCTAAGACTTTGTTTAACGCTTTCCAATCACTTGCCATCTTGTTGGCTTGCTCTTGCGTTAGCACCGTGCCATTGGCAGCAATGCGGTCGTGCTCCACCTTGGTGTAGTGGAAAATCGTCATATCCATCGCTTTGTCGTCTTTGTAAGCATTTTCCATGTTGACGACGTTCTTTTTGCTGTCATCGACAAACACGACGTCACTGAAACTTTGACCTGTTTTATCCAGAATGTACTCAAGCATGGTGCCTTTGTTCATTCCTGTCGTCATCATGACGCCGTTGATGTAACTCATCGGACGCTCAGGGTTATCAATGTAAACCGGCAAAGATTCCGCCCCTTTTTCCTTAAGCGCGGTACGAGTCATATCGAATTGGTTACGCATTAACTCTCGTTCGGTTGCGTAACGATAGTTCGGAGAGCGAGACGTTAACGCTATAACCGTTAAGCCCTCATCTTGCCAACCACGAAGCATGGCTGGTACATCACTTTCAATGGTTTTCATCGGAACCAGCTCGTACAACATGCCAATAGAGTCTTGGAACAGGCAGTCTACTTTGTCAGATTCTTTTGGCTTCACATCGAGTTTGCCTCGTTGCCATTGGTACCAGATATCACCACCAATATCGGACGTTGAAGTCAGTAATGTGTTATCAATATCGACCACAATCAGGGGACTTTTTCCTGCTTGTTTGAGTTGGTTTACTTTAGCCGCAACGTCGTTAAAGCTGTTGGTATCTTTGACAACCACATCCGCCATTGCATTAGTAGCAAAAGACAGAGCGCAGAATAGAACCGCTTTTTTTAGCGTCATAGTATTTCCTTAGTTTGATTGTTTCGACTAGCTCGAGTTCGTCAAACAATATTTACGTTATAACATAACAAAATCACAGTAACTTGTTGTTACGTTCCGACTATATAGTTGATGTACATCACATAAATGGGAGCAAGGTTTCATTTTGGAACTCCGCTCATCGGATCTCCCACAAAGTTTCTGTGCTTCAAGGTGCCAGCTTGCGACAAACAAAAAAAGAGCAGAGACGAATCTCTGCCCTTTCACCTACGCTTAATGATTAAGCTTGATAGCAAACGCCTCTTCCCGACAAATTAGCGCTGTATTAACTTCTGTATGCGTTATTTCTTCGCGTGGAACATCGCTTGCCCACTCTTGTCTTTATTCGACCAGAAATTGATGTTGAACTGAGCATCATCGCTCATCTCAATACGGTGCCAGTACTTCGGTGGGCTGGTAGCAAACTGACCTGCATTAATCACCACCACTACTTCTGCTTCTGTGGCGTGTTCATCAGCAAAGCCGTAGTAAGTCACTTGCCCTTCCATGACACACAACTGTCCAAACACACCCTCAGCGGTATTGTGATGAGTCAGTAGCGCTGGTGGCACATTGTCTTTAGTGAAGAAAGGCGTTGAACGTTGAACAGTCCAGTCTTTAGGAATTCGTAGATGCGACATAATGATACCCTCTCTAATTACAATTCTTTTCGTTTAAATCGGTTAAGCCTGACCGGCTTGAGACAACTCTCGAAGTAATGGAAATGCTTGCGTAACTTGTTCTCCCGTCACGACGAAGCCCATGAGTCGGCTATTTTCATCTTCTGCCTTTGCGGCAATGCCGGTTTGAGAAATCTGCACGCTCCAGTTCGTCACCGAACTAAAATCGCCTGCCAATTGAATTGGGTAGCTCGGCGTTTTCACCTTTACCATCATGGGCGGTAGTTTCAACTCTGCTTCTTGCCCCAGTAGTTGTTTGCCCAAAGCATTGGCACTTAGCACGATCGGTTGGAGGTACGGCATCATTCGACCTTGGATCTCAGCGCAATCGCCTAATGCGAACACATTGACTGCTGATGTCTGTAATCGGGCATCTACCTCGATGCCTTTATTGACACTCAACCCACAAGCCTTCGCTAACCAAGTGTTAGCACGTAAACCCGCCGCTGAAATCACTACATCAGCTTCAATTGCTTTACCTTGGCTCAAGCTTGCCACCAGCGAATCATTTGAGTGATTAATCGCAGCAACTCCAGTCTCCAAGGCAAGTTGAATACCTTGCTGCTTGAGTTGGTTTTCAAGCGGCAATGCAACGAATTCAGGAATCAAGTTAGCGAGCAAACGGGGATTTGGCTCAACCACCGTAACTGCTTTACCACTGGTTGCGAGATCCATGGCGATCTCGACGCCGATCAAACCACCACCCATTACTAGAATTCGTTTCGCACGGCTAATTTGCTCTTCCGCTAATTGATATTCTTGTAGCGAGTTCAGCGTTATCACCTCTGGTGCTGCATCACCAGATATTGGCGGCACAAAGGCTTTCGCGCCTGTCGCAAACACCAGTTTGGAGTAAGGGTAGGCTTGACCATTGACTAACACTTGCTGAGCTTGCACGTCGACATGCTCAATCATGGTATGGGCGAACAGTTCGATGTTGTGTTCCTGTGCGAACGCCTCACCACTTTTAACCACTAAGTCTTGGGCGGTTTGCTTGTTGCTGAATACATGACTCAAATCGGGCTTGTTGTATTCCGCACCATCATCAGCAGTAAACACTTGCAGCGGAATATGTGCGTCCATTCGACGCACTGTTTTCACCAATTGGTAAGCCGCAAAACCGCTACCAATAATCACAATAGGTGCTTGCATATTTGCCTCCTTACCCGTTGTATTCAACAAAGACGTCTTTACCCAAGTGGCATTCTGGGCACAAGAAGTAATCTGGCACTTCAGACCATGCCGTACCCGGCTCAACACCTTGGTTAGGCTCGCCTTTTGCTGGGTCGTATACCCAATTACAAACTGTACAAACCATGCATTGGCAATCTGCAGGATGTGACTCAGCACTAGGGTTGCTGCTATGAGCAGCATCAACTACCGCTTGTGTTGCTACTTGTGCAACGGGTTGTGATTGAACTTGTGGTGCAGACGCAGCAATCGCCGGAGCAAGAACAGGACTTGTCAGGTCATGCTTTGCCCACAATTTCGCGATGCTTTGACCATGTTCGCGACATTCACGCATCGCTTTACCATCTGGTCGCCATTTGGTTTTCAAGCTCACTGCGGTTTCAAAACCTGCGTCAGTCAATCGAGCATGGATACGATCCACCGCGCCACCATTCCAACCGTAGCTACCGAACGCAGCGGCTTTCTTCTCTTTAAAGCGCAGACCGGTAATTTCTTCTAGCATGCCTGCGATCTTCGGCATCATGACGTTATTCATGGTAGACGAACCAACCAAGATGCCTTTTGAGCGGAATACATTGGCGAGAATTTCATTCTTATCATGCTTAGAGACATTAAAGACTTTGACCGCCACGCCAGGATCGACATCGTGAATACCCTGCGCGATTGCATCAGCCATCATTCGGGTGTTGTTTGACATAGAGTCGTAGAAAATCGTAATGCGATCTTCTTGATAATTGTCTGCCCACGCCAAGTATTGCTCGATGATTTGAACTGGATTATCGCGCCATACAATACCGTGTGACGTTGCGATCATGTCGACAGGCAAATTAAAGCTCAGCACTTCTTTGATTTTAGCGGTTACCAAGCTGCTGAATGGCGTTAGGATGTTTGAGTAGTAACGCAAACACTGTTCCATCAACTCATTTTGATCCACTTCATCATTGAATAAGCGTTCATCGCAGTAGTGCTGACCAAATGCGTCGTTACTGAATAACACTGCATCGTCAGTTAGGTAAGTCATCATGCTGTCTGGCCAATGCAGCATCGGCGCTTCCACGAACACCAATTGCTTACCGTTGCCAATATCAATGCTGTCGCCTGTTTTTACGGTTTTGAAGTTCCACTCAGGATGGTGGTGATGACCCACAATCGAATCAATTGCCGCTTCTGTACAGTAAATTGGCGTGTTCGGAATCTTCTCCATCAATGCCGACAATGCGCCTGAGTGGTCTTCTTCAGCATGGTTTACCACGATAAAGTCGATAGACTTAAGGTCGATTTCCATCTCCAAATTTTGGATGAACTGTTGACTGAATCGATGATCGACCGTATCAATCAATACGGTTTTCTCTTCACGAATTAGATAACTGTTGTAGCTGGTACCTTTTGTCATTTTGTATTCTGTACCGTGGAAGTCTTGAACTTCCCAATCGCGTTGACCTACCCAGTGGATGTTGTTTTTTACGTGAATTGTCATAATTACTACCTTGAATGACGGGATAAACAAAAATAATTTCTTCTTGTATTGCACTGGGCGTGCCAACTTTTAATTACTATATATTTCAATATCTTAATTAAAACCTAACTTTAACGACTGTCATTTAGACACAGTTGAAAATTGTTATTTAGACACTACAATAGTCATATTGACACAACCGGTATTGGCTATGACTTCTTTAATCGCGCAATGGCTACACATCACGCAAGACCTTAACTCGGCGCTCACTCAACAAGCTCGCTTTGATACGTTATTAACCACGATTCGAGAGGTATTGAAGTGTGACTCTTCTGCCCTTCTTTTGTATGAAGACCAGCACTTTAAACCTCTAGCGATCAATGGATTGGCGAAAGAGGTCCTTGGACGCCGTTTCTCCATTGAGCAGCACCCAAGATTAGAAGCCATTGCCCGAGCAGGCGATATCGTGCGCTTTCCCTCCGACAGCGACTTACCTGATCCATACGATGGCTTGATTCCAAACCACGATGACAAACTGCATGTCCATTCCTGCATTGGTTTACCTCTGCTGATCGACGATCTACTGATTGGTGCCATTACGATTGACGCCTTCGACCCCAATCAATTTGATGGGCTACGCAACCAAGAGTTACGTTTTGTCAGCGCGTTGGCAGCAGGTGGCCTACACACTGCACTCCTACTAGAACAACTAGAGACACAAGCGAGCCTGCCACGTGACTCTTACGCCGAGAAGCGCACCTTAAGTAATGAAATCATTGGTAACTCTCAGGGTATGAAGAATCTTCAAGAGCAGATTGAAGCAGTCGCCGATACGGAATTGTCTGTGTTGGTCATGGGAGAAACGGGCGTAGGTAAAGAGTTGGTTGCCAGCGCTATTCACCATCGCTCTAGTCGCTCTAGCAATACTTTGGTTTACCTCAACTGTGCGGCGCTGCCGGAGTCAGTCGCGGAAAGCGAGTTGTTCGGCCATATCAAAGGCGCATTCACAGGCGCAATCAGTAATCGTAAGGGTAAGTTCGAACAAGCCGACGGCGGCACACTGTTTTTGGATGAAGTCGGCGAACTGTCGTTAGAGCTGCAAGCTAAGTTACTTCGAGCTCTACAATACGGCGACATTCAACGTGTGGGTGATGACCGTCATATTCGAGTCAACACACGCATTGTCGCCGCCACCAACCGTATATTGCATGAAGAAGTGACCGCTGGTCGCTTCCGAGCCGACTTATATCACCGCCTAAGCGTCTTCCCACTTCATGTTCCACCTCTTCGTGAACGTGAAGACGATGTGGTATTACTCGCAGGCTTTTTTGCCGAACGCTTAAGAAGCAAATTGGGATTGAACAGCGTTCGTTTGTCCCCTATTTTAGTGCAAGCACTCAAAGACTATTCATGGCCAGGCAACGTGCGAGAGCTTGAGCATGTAATTAAACGTGCCGGTGTTTTGGCAAAAGCGCGCACTCACGCCATGGACATTGAGCTAGTTGAGCAAGATTTTGATATTCGAACGCTGAATCAGAACATCAAGAACATTGAAGAAGGGGAACAAAACTCTCGGCTTGAGCTACCAGAAGGCGGATTAAAACCAGCCACAGACGCCTTCCAAAAAGCGATGATTGTTCGAGCTCTGGAAGAGAATCAAGGCAACTGGGCAGCAACGGCACGTCAGCTTGAATTAGATAACGGCAATTTGCACCGATTAGCAAAACGCCTAGGGATAAAATAGGGATTGGGTAAAAAGCGTGTGAGATGGTGGAATTCCGCAGGAAAATCGATGTTGCTTGTGTCAAAATGCGCCATCTCAATCGACAAGTCATAAAGTAATGAATTATCAAGCAGCTATTTTCGACATGGATGGGTTACTCCTCGACACAGAACGCGTCTGTATGCGTATCTTCAAAGAGGCATGCGAAGCACAAAATCTTCCTTTCTTCGAAGAGGTTTACTTAACCATCATTGGCCGCAATGCCGCTGGTGTTGAAGCGATTTTTCGTAAGACCTATGGTGATGACTTAGACCGTCTGCACAATGAATGGCGTACTCGCTACGATGCGGTCGTGAAGCATCAAGCCATTCCGGTAAAAGAAGGTGTGGTTGAACTGCTTGAATGGTTGAAAGAACAAGGCTTACCTATTGCGGTTGCTACTTCAACTGCAAAAGAAGTGGCACAGAAGAAGTTGGAACTGGCGGGCCTAAGCAAGTATTTCGACAACTTAACGACAGGCTGTGAAGTGTCCCACGGCAAACCAGATCCAGAGATCTACCTGCTTGCAGCAAGTCGTCTAAACGTAGATCCAACCAAATGTATTGCGTTTGAAGATTCCAACAATGGCGTACGTTCTGCAGTAGCAGCGAACATGGTTACTTTCCAAATCCCAGACCTTGTAGAACCTTGCGAGGAAGTTCTTGCCTTTGGCCACGCGATTGTTCCTTCTTTGCATCACGCATTAGCTGAGTTAAAACAGGCATAACCCGTTCCCACTCATCTAACTGACTAAAAACGCTCCATCTTTTGGGGCGTTTTTTGTGGATAATATTTACCCAACTTTACACTGAGATGTGTAGTTCTATTCACAACATTGATGGATAATTGCTCGTATAACCACAAATAAAACGAGGATTAATTCATGCTCAACAAGAAGCCATTAACTTGGCAAACCATTACATTGCACTGGATAACAGGGCTTGCCTTTATCGGTGTATTCGCGCTTGGTCTATACATGGTTGATTTGCCACGCAGTCCAGAAAAGTTTGAGTGGTATGGCATCCACAAATCACTAGGCGCTATCATTTTAGTTGTCGCTCTTATCCGTCTAGTGTGGCGCTTAAAAGAAGGCGCTCTGCCACCCGCTTCAGAAATGCCTGTATGGCAATATAAAGCGGCCAAAGCAGTACACGGTATCCTTCTGCTCGCTACTTTGGCAATGCCTATCTCTGGTATCGCAATGAGCGCAGGTGGTGGCCGAGCGGTCGATATCTTCGGTTGGGTTATTATCGCTGAAGGTCCAGAAACCCCTTGGCTTCAAGAGATTGGCTCAACCATTCATCACTCTGCAGTTGAAATCTTGATTGCCGTGTTTGTTCTCCACGTTGCTGGCGCCATCAAACACCAAGTGGTCGACAAAGATGGCACCATTTCTCGAATGCTTGGTCGCTCATAGAGTCCATATAGATACAAAAAACGCACTCTCGATTGGGAGTGCGTTTCACTTTTAGCTCATCAACATCTCAGAAGAATCGAGCGATTGAGGTTCTACCGCCTGCTTCTTCTGCCAGCGGTCGATCACAAGCGTCGCAATCAAATCCCCCTCCACATTAACAGCGGTGCGGAAGGTGTCTAGCGGTCTTTCTATCATCAATAAAATCGCAATCGCTTCCAGTGGAATACCCGCTGCTAGCAGCACTAACTGCATCCCCGACATGGAGCCCGAAGGCATACCCGGCGCACCAACGGAAGAAACCATTGCCATGATGAAAATCATCACCAATCCAGTGGTACTCAAATCCACACCAAACAACTGTGCTAGGAAAATCGCGGCGACACCTTCAAATAGCGCGGTACCATCCATGTTCATTACAGAGCCGAGTGGCAGCACCATGCTGCTGACTTCTGGCGCGACATCTAAATTATCTTCCGCGCTTTGTTTTGCCAAAGGCAGCGCCGCCGCACTTGATGACGTCGCAAACGCCATGGCTAATGGTGCTGAAATCGCTTTAAACAGCGCAACAGGAGAGATGCCCGTCATGACCTTAGCAATCGTCGGTAACACCACTAGCCCGTGCACCATAGTTAGGACAAACACCAGTAACGCAAACAACGCGAGTTGTTGAATCAGATTCCCACTTGAAGTCAGCGTGATATCAAACACGATCGCAAAAATAGCAATCGGAGACAGTTTAACGATGCCTCGAATCATGGTGTTGACGCTTTTGTTCAGCCCCGAAATCACCGCTAGCAACGGATGACCTGACGGAACAGAAAGCAAAATCGCAACGCCTGCCATAAAGGAGAAAACCACGATCGCCAGTAAGTTGCCATTCGCCAGTGCAGCAAACGGATTCACCATCGCCATCTTAACGAGATTAGTGAGTATGGCGGCACCACCAGCGCCTTGCTCGTCAATCAAATGGACATCACTACCCACAGAAATGCTTTGGCTAAGTGGCTCCCATGCAGGTAAGGCTAACGACGCACCAAGCCCTAAACTAATGGCAATTAAGGTGGTGAAACTGTAGAAGAGCAGTGTTCGCCCACCCAGAGCTTTAAGGCGAACGGTTGAGCCAATATTGGTGATGCCTTCAACAAGAGAAAACAGCACCATCAAGCCCACCACCATTTTCAGTAAGCCGAGGTAGACCGTTTTGCCCAACATTAAAATTTGGTAGTAATCACTCGACAGTAAAAGCGATTTGTCTGCCAACCCATGGTCGACTAAAAGAAGGATGGCTTGAGCCCCACCCCACGCAAGTAGGGCAGAAATAAGAAGTTGAACGGGCAAAGAGAGTTGCAAATGACGCATAAAAAACACCTAGCGCCACAAATCCTGATGATTTGGGCGCTCGATAAAAATGAAAAAATGGAAGTGAAGAGTCACGGCTTGGATTAAGACCAAGAGCCTTTGTAATATGGGTTCAATAAACCTTTTACGCGTTTGAGCACTACCAAAGCCGACACACGGAACCAACCGAAAATAACGCGCTGATGAAGCCTAAAGATCGTGTCGTACAAGCGGCGAACGTAGCGTCCACGCAATACGACTTTATCATTCATCAATGCGCCAACCGCGTAGTCATGTCCAAGAGCAACGACCATTCCGCCGTCTTTGAATACAAACGGTTTTAACTCTTTGCCTTTCACCAAGCGTTTAAATTGCTTCGCCAAATGTGCAGCGGCTTGGTTGGCGGCTTGCGCTCGTGGTGGTACAACACGTCCATCCTCTTGTGGACATTCTGCACTATCACCGATGACAAAAACGCTCTCATCAAGAGTGGTTTGCAACGTTGGCAACACTTTAAGCTGGTTAATGCGGTTGCTTTCTAGACCATCAAGATTCGCTAACCAATCCGGGCATCGAATCCCCGCCGCCCAAATTTGCAGATCGGCAGGAATGACTTCATTTTCCGTCACGATACGGTCTGCTTCTGCACGCTGAACTTTAGTGTTTAAGCGAACATTAACGCCTTGCTTTTGTAGTTTCTTCAGTACCTTGGCAGACATACACTCAGCACTTGCAGGTAAAACACGATCCGCCGCTTCGATAAGCGTAATGGAAAGTTGAGTATCATCTTGATAGCGGTTTAATTGCTTGCTGACTTTCGCCCACTCGGCTGCCAACTCAACACCAGTCGCACCTGCACCCACGATAGAAACACGATGTGAGCCACCGTTCGCCAGCATTTGCTTCATCTGCTCCCACGCTTTTTCTGCTTGAGAAGCCGAATCTAAGAACAAGCAATGATCGCTTACGCCCGGAATTTTGAAATCGTTACTGATCGCGCCAACGGCAATCACGAGGTAATCGTATTTCAATATTTGCTCTGGAGAGAACTCAGCGCTCACCGTAATGGTTTTATTTGCTCGGTCTAAGCCTGACATGCGCGCTTGAACATATTGGTAACCGTGACAAGCAGCATGAAGACGAAACGCAACCGAATCGAGCTCATTATCAAACGTGCCCGCCGCAATCTCATGCAGTCTTGGTTTCCATAAGTGATGAGAAGATGGCTCAACCAAAGTAACGGTATGGTCAGATTTGCCAGCAAAACTGCTCGCTAAACGCGTGACCATTTCTAGACCCGCAGCACCACCACCGACAACAACAAAATTCGACATACTCCCCTCCCGGAAACCATCCATCGAAAGATAAAAATCAAAAACGCAGCAAATACGTTTGGAATGGCGGGAATTATATTGAGTTACAAATAAATGATAATAAGCTGAAAAAGAAAATAACTATTACGAATTTGTAATAATGAAAACTAAGCATCTGAGCCAAATGCTAAAAACAAAAAAGCCACCACTTTTCAGTGATGGCTCTTATCGATACATAATTGGTTATGAAAAATCTTTTGAGATAATGTTTTCAATATTTCTTTCTGCTAGTGCAGCAATGGTCAGCGCAGGGTTTGCGCATCCATTGTTTCCAGGAATAAGCGCCCCATCAATAACATAAAGACCGCTGTATCCATCTACACGCCCAAATAGGTCTGTCGCTTTCCCCATTTCCATTCCTCCAACTGGGTGCGCACCAGTAAAAATAACGTCGGAGAACCCCTGAGCTCCTATTCGTTGCCAGTTGGCTCGTGCAACTTTATTGTTTACTGCTCTTAACGCATCCGTTGCATCTTTCTCATTCTCTTTCGGATAATGAAGAACTGCATCATCGATAGAGGCATCATAATAAAAATGACCTCGATTCTTAAAGTCCGCAGTCACGGATAGCATCATAGAAATCCCTACGTCGGCAATACCAGCATTTGCCCAGTTTTCTGCTGCGACCGGGCTTCTTCCGGCTTCATCAACATAAATTGCTGTAGGAGAAGGAGAAGCTTGAGCAATACCAGCAGGTAATCCAAATAACGACTGTCTAAATGCCATTCGGTTGCCATTATCACCCCAGTTCTTGCCAACATATTCATTTAACTCCGGCAAGTCTCCTCTCTCTTTTGCTCTAACAAGCATACGTGTTGTGTGGTAAGAACCAGCCGATAGAATAAGCTTTTCGCACGTAATCGTTTTTTGTTGAACAACATTGCCGTGAGCATCAAGCTCTTGAATGTCTAATTCATAAATATCACCATTCATTCGAATGTTGATCAGTTCATGCTTGTGGTGGAAAGTGACGTTCCCTGTTGCCTCTGCTAATGGAATATAGTTTTGCCCAAGGTCATTCTTACAACCGTTACTATTACCGAAATTAGTTAAGCCAATAGTTGCTGAAGGTAAGCTTTTCCCTTTGAGTTCTTGCCTGATAACATCCCAATTCCAGTTACCTTCGATAAGATAAGGAGAGTAGCCTGCTTTTGAAACTTCTCTATTCCAATCTCTACAATGCTTAAACGGCGCACTGGCAAAAACATCTTTAGGCATATTGCTGTAGTTTAAGATGGATTTCACTCTTGGATAGTAAACGTCCACCATTTCTTTGTAAGAAAGCTCGTTAGGGTAAAGTTTCTTGAAATGCTCTTCCTTTGGAACAACCATAACACCGGTATAAATCACCGAGCCGCCACCTACCGCAGTTCCTAATAATAGGTCGGAACCATCTTGGTTGTTTTCTCCAGGCTTATCGACAATATCAAGAACACCACCGAATTTTTCGATACTACGTGGCGTAATCGTTTGAAGGAACGGAAGATCAAACGTGAGTGCAGGAAACGTGGTCTTTGTTCTTTGCCAAAACATCCGCTTGTCAGCCAACATATCATGTGCAAATACCGCTCGCTTTGGGTCATTAGGCCAGCGGTTTCCTCTTTCAATTACCGCCGTTTTGATACCAGCAAGACCAAGTCGATAAGCGCTAATTGCACCACCAAAGCCGCTCCCAATGACAACGACCGGCAAATGGCCATTTATTTGAGGAGGGCGGTCAAAAAGCTCTGGTAGATAGCTTTCTAAAACAGGTAAGCCTTTAAACTTGTCAATCGGTTGTTCATTTTCTGGGCGAAAGAAGAAAGCCTGAGCCTTTGGAGAAGTGACACTCATACCAGCAGCAACCGAGGTAGCAACACAAGATTTTAAAAATACTCTTCGATTTGTACCATCCATTAGTAACTCTCCTTTGTTATTAAACAAGATGAATACTATCGAAAATACTACCGAAGCTTATTGTTTGTAGTTGGCATATACGCATAAATGTTAATAACCATGCTAATTCTCAGCATACTCATTTTTACTGTTTAAGTCGTATAATAACGCGATAAAACACTGGCATGGAGTCTAATACGTTTGAAAACGTATACATTTATGTGAATTCAAATCAAACAGCAATCGCATCATATGTATCATTAAAAAATACATTAGCATCCACACCATGCCTTCGCATTTGCTCATACTCTTTTTCGTAAATAGGGTGATATTTAATTATCAACCCTAGGAAGATTGGATGACTAAGAATTTTCTGCAAATCAATATGATAAAGATAAACGTTGCCGTAATCCTTGGAACAATCAATCAATTTTATCTGCTCAGCCCCCAATGTCTCATACAAAGACATATCTTCCCTACCTCTCGCAGTAAAAAAAGCATTTTTTACGTTAAAATGGTGGCGAATAATATAGTTGAGAACCAAACCAAACAAAAGCTCATAATCATCCGAATTCTTGAAGAAAGATAGCCCAAAAAATAAAGTGTCTTTATTGGGATTACTTGTGTAACGATCAATGGACAAACCCAAAATATCAAACAGAGCGCCAACTTCTTGATGGAAGTACATATATGATTCTGGAATCTTACTTTCTACATTTCCTTTATAAAAAACGTCAACATTATATCTTTTATTATAGTCATCAAAACTATTTGTTTTAGCAGATACTAAATTAATTTTAGAGGTATAATCACCATATATTTCACGGGCTTCGTAATTGCTACCTTTGAAGTGACATACCCTCGAATCACGCTCTGGATTGAGAATAATAGCATGATAATAACTATTAAATTGGTTTAGAAATTTTCGATATTGCGACTCTAAAGAAACCGGAACTTTCGGTGCTGAACATTGATTTAAAAAAACATTTAAACAACTAGCCGCATTGGCAATAAGTAATTGACGGCAAGATGATGGTTTCGTTACACCGTTTGTCCAACGACTCATCGTAATATTATCCAATCCTTGGAATTCGTCATATTCTAAGTGAAGTTTAATCATCAACTCCTTCCTAGGAATTTTTTTAAAAACCACTTCTTTTAAGAATTCGTGAAACTTTAACATTAAAATGCCCTTCAGAGTTCATGACATATCGAAAACCATGATTATCAATAAGCAAAAGAGTGAATACCAGAAAAGGCAGAGAAAAATGTAACAAAAGGAACATTCCTACAATCAACGTAAGAAAATAAAACGTCGACTACAGGAATGCCCCTACTATATCTTTTAAACTTAAAATTTAATTGCTCTTTTTTTGCATTTTACTATCAAGCAATAACAATTTGATAAAATAGAGCCAACAAATATGCACTACTTGAAGACAACCACCTGATTTGGAAAGATTAAATCTGGGTTCTTTTTAAACTTTGGATTCCAGTGTATGAGCTCTCTAAGGTATACCTTACAGTTCCGTGCAATTTTAGATAATGTATCACCAGAGACGATGACATAAGGATCAACACATTCTTTATATTGGGCAACATCATGTATTTCGTTGTTCAATGGTAAGTCATTGTTTGGTAGCACAATGTCTTCTGGCGAAGAATATTCCTCAACATATTCACTTTCCGAAACACCTCTGTCAAATTCAGAAAGTTTAAACTTTAATCCGGCTTCAACAAAATAATCACCATAAGGATTGGCACGACTGAATTTACTCTCAATAAAAAAATCAAAGTAGTTTGATACTGAAGCTGAAAAGCCAAGCCCTAACTTGCTATCTACCCCACTATCAATAAAATCCATTCCGATTATTGGATAGATCGAATACACATCATCAAACTCATACAGATATCCGGCTTCCAAGCCAAAGTATCGTTGAAAGTAGCTATTAGATGAATGATGCATTTGTCCCTTAAGCAAATAATCTCCTAGCGTATAATCTAAGAAGTAACTGTAATAGTTGTTGTTTTTGTCTGTGCTTTGATCTTCTTTGATATTGTAATAACCCGTAGAAATACCAATACTCGCCGATTTTTCATTTCCAAGTGCAGGTTGATGAAAAAATGCGATAAGTGCACACAAGCTATAAATCCAATTCAAACCGGACGGTAACTGCATCCCTGTAATCTCCTTCATTTACATCACCAAAATAAAGCTCTTTAAAAGAAAAGGCCAAATCAAAATCTAGCGTTTTTCCAACAAAAGGAATCTTAGAGGTTGCCTGCTTCAGCTCTCCAGCTTCGACAATATTACTCTTTTCACACTTCGAACAAACTAAGCTATAAGGAATAACATCATTTGACGTAGAGTGTTCTAACTCAAACTTATCCGCAGTCCCAGAAGAGAAAAACTGCATCTTTATCCCTGGCTCTATATGCCCAGAGATACTAACTTCATAAGTTGTAGTCCCCTCAACACTGTGATTAGCCGTATCATACGAAAGAGAAAAAATACCATCACCTGTTACGTCAACAGCTGAGATGAACGACGGTTTATAGTCAATGGTAAATACCGTCGTGTCATTGTAAGTTTGGTAAGTTGTCGCTGTTCCGTACTTCATGTAATAAGTAACAGGTAAGCTCACCGTTGCATAATAAATACCTGTAGGAGCGTTGGCAGCTTTAAATGCATCAACGAGATTATCCAGCTTGTAAGCACTTCTATAAAAATCAAATGGCTTATACTTTCTAGTCGCGTTCAGATCATAACTTGCACGACAAGTGTTATTATCTCGAAGAATGTATTGGCTTCCTGCCGAGCTCTCATAACTGCACGTATCAGCATTCGAGTTTTTTGCGACGGTAAAAGGGCTTGCGGTGCTAAATTGAATCCCCGAGTGCTGAAAAGACGTGGATACTTGTACACCAGTAGTCGAACTAAAAGTGATCGTCGAAGTTGGACTCTTCTGAAAACTTGGACTCCAGCTATAAACAGGCAATAAATTGAATGAGCTACTTGGTTGCCAAATCTGTTGCACCACTTCTCCGCCAACAACATTTGCATTCATCCAAGTAACCTCACTCCCAACAACTTTTGCCGTAATGTTATTGGATGCATATGCTGTTTCTGAGTTTAATCCAGCAGCTAAAACAGCAAGTGATAGGCTACATAGATACTTGTTCATTGATACTTTCATTTGCATTTATCACCGTGATATTAATATTGTTCTTCCCGACATAGCTTTCAGGCAATTTAAACACCTTTTCAGATCCTGCTAATAACTTGTATTGGTAAATACAGTTACTAGAGAAACCCTTTTCACAGGTATTAATTACAGCATTTAACATGGTGTTACTTTTGTTGGAGAATCTAAACTCTTTGTTATTTACGCGCTTAATTTCGTAATTTAGTTTCACTTCAGACGCAGGGTCCATGAAATAAATTCTGTATCCAAAAGCAACGGAAACCGCAGAGTCTTCACCTTCACCGACATAGGGATAAGGGTTTACATCAACCGCATAAACCTGATCTTCATCAAAATCACATGTTTGCTTCGCGCAATCATTTCGCATCCTAACCGTTCTGGTTTCACCATCTTTTAATATGATCTGGCTTGGTGAAACTGAAAACGTCCAAGTTGACAAATTATCTTTGTTTACCTTAGTGACGATTTTCTCTCCATTAACATAAGCGACTTTTGCAATTTCTAAGTTAATGAACATATCCTTACCATCATTATTCGTAATAGAAAAGTCAGCATAATGTTCATCGTTCGCCACCTCAAACAGACTGCTTACTGCTACAGCATGGGTAAAGAAACTCGTTAATGAAGTAATTAATAATAATAATGTTCTCATGACTACTACCTATTTTTAGTAAATTTATTGGAATCAGATGTTGATAACGCGTAGTTTTGTAATTCAAGAATAACTTGTTTATTTTTTGCTATTGATAATGTAGGTTTCGCGTATAACTTAGCAAAATAATGACGGTTCCCATTAAAGGATATTTGTATTACCTCCATATCCGACATTAATTTTTTATACTTTTCAATAATACTATTGTCATCAAAAGCACCTAGGTAATAAATGTGTTCACCTTTATCACCCAAGCCATTTACAACAATTTGCAAACCTAATTCGTCTTCTTCTATTTGCGGGAAACAATTACTCTTACCATAAGTACTATCTAGGTACCCTTCACGTAACGCACAAATCTGTTCATTTGCCGTTAACAGAAACTTTTCACCCCTTTGCACTGAAATGTTATAGACACCATCTCCAACTTTCGCGATAGACGAACATCCTTTGCACTCTACATTATTAATTGGGCGACTATTGAAATCTTCAAAGTAAGTCAAAACGGAGACCACTTCTTCAAACTCGGTGGTGATTTCTTTCAGTGTTCCTGGGTAACTAAACATGTCACTATTTTCTATTTGTTTGTGTTTATAGCCACTTAGTTCAGTATCCAAGTTGAATCCATACTCATTGTATTCTTCCAACTCAATCAAGGTATATTTACCCTGAATCGTTTCTCGTAGGTTGTTTTGCCCGTTTCTTCGAATCTTAACTAGCCCCAGATCATTCTGATCTTGGGTACTCGTTTTCGCGTTTTTTATGACTAGATAGGATTGCGCTCGCTCTCTAGATGCGTATATATCATCAGATGTAACGATGGTTGTTGATTCAATGTTAGCGGTAAAATTCTGATAATCCTCAGTGGTGCCATTCGCATATAAATTTGCACTAAATTTATCATTGTGGATATTTGCACTTACACCGTAGACAGATTGTGAGTCATTACCATCAACATACTGAGATAAATCCGCGCCTCCGGACAACATCACTCCACCCGCTTCAACTTGAGGCGCAGAATATTGTAAAGTATTACTAAATCGTGTTTTACTTCGTGTCGAATAATCAACACCAGAGATATATGAAAAACTATCATTTAGATCGAAGTTAACGTTAAGTGAGAATATATGCTCGTTTAATCTAGAGTTGTTAAAGTCTTTTTGATAGCTATAACCTAAATCGACGTACACATTATTAAAAATGTTCTTATTGTAATTTGTCGATAAATTTAAATTGCTTACCTCTAAACCAGAGTCCTCATATGTCTCTCGGTATCTATTAGCATAAAAACTAAGCGTCCCCTCATAAATTCGAGACGAATAAGAAACTGTCGCTTGTGTATAGTCATTGCTTCCGTATCGGATGCTCCCCAACTGAGATGATTCTGAAGGCGCTTTATTCGCATCTAACATTTCATAATCAAAGTTAACATCAGCGACCCGAAAGTTTGTATTGAACAGGTAGCCGCCCTGAAACTTATTGATATAACCAGCCACTGCTAAATCTGAGTCTGTATAGTTTGCGCCTACGCCAAACGAAGCCTCTTGATTGGTAAATTGAGTATTACTACCAATTAACAATCGGTCACTTAACAACGAATAGGTTGCCGCTAAATCGAGATAAGTTTCCTCATAGTCACCTCGGTTGAACGTATTGCTTGATTTCATGACCGAGGCAGAATAATCGTAGCCTCTTTGAGATGTTTCGGAGTTATTGTTGTGTATGATTTTCTTTGAAACTTCTTCTGGATAGCCAACTGGTTTCAATACGATTGATACCTCGTAATTTCCTCGCGGAAGGTCACGGTAGCTTACGCTGTGTTGCCCTTTTGACACCGAGTTCGTATAAATGATTTGGCCGCCTCTCAACACTTCAATCGTGCCTCTAGCTTTCATATCGAAAAACAGCTTTTTAGTGTTACCAATATCTTTAACTAGTAGGTTGTCATTCGAGAAATAACTGATCCCTACCGTTTCTTCTTCTCTATTAAAGTTGAAAATAGAGGTCGAGTTTTCTGCTGTGTTTCCGCGATGAGTCTCATACGCTTTTATCGAGCTACCTTCTAAATCATAGGTGTAAGCCAATTCATCTACATCGAACTGACTAGAACTGTTGTCGACAACATAGAGTGATGCTTCTAGATCAACGTGTGAACGACCAAAACCAATTGTGGAGTTATTAGTGAGTGTCGCACTTGTTGAGCTTTGATAATGAGTTGTGAAAAGACGATTAGTTGAGATTAGAGCGCGACGATCTTCACTCAATTGAGTAAAGCCTAGATCTGTCATACCTTCTGAGAGGTAGTTTGCAGGTACTTCAATTAAGACTTGTTTCTGTGAATGATCGTAAACGTAAAGAATGTTCTCGTCACTTTTTTGCTCTTCTACGATCGTTTGTAAAACTGCATCAATATGATCGCTAGCGACACCCGACCTTCTGAGTGCTTGTTTTAATTTCTCTGGTTCTTCAATGGTCTTAATACCATCAAAATTGGAAACAACTGAAACAGATGTACGTGTCTCATTTGGTAGGACAAATACTATTTGATTTGATTGATACTCATAAAAGTGCTCAAAACCTGGAGGAATAAACTTTGAATTGGCATACGCTGAAAACGCAGACGTAGCACTAAGAACCAGGATTGCAGTTTTAATCGAGCAAACGCCTATTCCTTGTAATTCTTTTCTATTTTTTGTTTTAGAATCCATGCAGAAAAACAACAAACCAAATACCTCCAAGCCTCAGCACATGAACACTCGTAGTGCTAAGTAAACGGGTCTCTTATTAAAAATCTAATCCAATGGAGAGCGTGACTTTTCCACTACATCGCTCATCCTCAACATCAACTTGAACGTTGTTATCAAAGTCGATTCGAAAATCCTTCTCTACCCATAATGTGTCTCTATCAGTAAAGAAATCGTCCAACCTGATCTCTTTTCCTACGCTCAATACTTCACCATCCAGCGTGTGCTCAGCAAAGTTGGATTTGATTGGGTTGCCTTTATGGTCAAAGCATTCACTTACAAGAACGTTGGTCGATATCTTATATCCAGCAGAAAAACTGCTTGGAACATCAGTCGTCACGATAAGCTTGGTATCAATAGTTTTCAGCTCACCTGTCGCTCTATTTACATCAACTTTTAAGCTAGGTTCTTTGAACTTGAATTCTTTAATTCTGTATGAGAAAAATTTTTCATTTTGGATCTCTGCCGACAGCGGTAACACCTTGGTTACAGAGTTGGAAGACAGAGCAATAGAAGGATAAAGCAGAAATAAGGTGATAACTTTCTTCATAGGCTTAATGTGCGCGGCCTAAGTATTAGGCCGCGCGTTCCACTTTATGGCGTCGTGTATGCTGCAAATTCCACATCTGCACGTAGTACGGTTGTTGCTGTGATCACGTCACCAGCAATCACGTTGTCCATACCAGTACCTGGTGCGTTAGCAATTTTCCATTCCGTCTTCCAAGCGTCAGAAGCTGTTGATGTCAAAGCTGAGTTTGTTTTAACAACAGTGCCATCTTTGAATACGCTCACGTCAACATTTGATAGGTCAACGCCTTTCTCAGATACAAACGCTGGCACGTCAACACGGTAAGTGATGCTTTCTGGTGCTACGCCAGAACTCGCTGCGCTCTCTGTACCAACAACAACAGGTAAGCCAACTTCATTAGTATCAGAATCGTAGTAACGAACCTCAACTAGTACATTTTCAGAAGTGAAGCTGCCGTCTGGATTGATAGTTAGACCCGCATCAACAAGAGCGCCACCGTTTTGACCAGTGATTGTAATCCACTCACCGTTTACTACTGTTGGTACTTTTGCTTCCCAAGTTAGTGTTGCGCTTGTTGTATCGATATCACCAGCTGATGGGTTAGCCGATGCGCCAAAAGCAAATAGTCCAGTTAGAACCGCTACAGATAACATTGTCTTTTTCATATTATTACTCTTACTATCCTGTTAAAAATATTAATTGTGGCAATGTTGAAAAATTGATTTCCTCTCTCACCCCACAGTTCATATATTAATGGTTTCATTATTTTCGGAATTAGCATCACATTTGATTATTCGCCTTTCATGCCAACATACATAAAAAACTCGATTAGAAACAGTAAGAAACATGTTTATACACATATTAAAATTAACAATAATCACCTAAAAATCAATAACATAAAATAAGATCAGCAACAAAAACAAATCTAAATAAGAATAATCCTACTTTTGATATTACATATTCTTACACTGGTTTTTACTCGATATTACAAGACATATTAGATGCTCATGAAATTTGCACCTTCGACTTTAATTTAAAAGTATAGATAGACAAAGATAATCTTTTTTCACTAGGTGGTTCTTCTTATTAACACTATAGAATCTGGCGTTAACTTCTAAGTACCATAAGTTTAATAATCGCGAGAGTGCTATTAGTTTCTTTCAATATGATGCCTTTGGATAAAAATCTTTGCTGTTGCAAAGACAGTTATTGACTTTGATGTGCGGCAAGAACCGATCTGAAAAATGCTACTTAACTAAAAAAGCCTGAATCTAAGATTCAGGCTTTTTTCAACGTTTATGGCATAAATACTAAGCTACAAACATTGAATATTTTTCAATGTTGCTACAGCGCCAGTATCAGGGTCGAAAATATCAACTGAGCCTGTACCAGCAGATGAACACTGGACAGTGTAGTCTGGATGTAACGTCCCATTGCCACTCGGTTGAACATAACCATTGCCAGGAATCAATACACCAGTTGGGTTAATGAACTTATACGTTTTTTTAACTCCACCGTTAAAAAGATAAATCATATGGTTTTTTCTATAGTTCCTGCACGAGCTATCTACAGTTCCTTGACTATTTTTCACTTGGTAGCTGCGTTGATTTAGAGTAACGTCAACCTCAGTGTCTACTATGCTCGTATGTACCCAAACCCAGTCATACCAGTTATTAGGATTCTCACTAAGTTTAAAGTTACAAGTACTCGATAAAGAAGAAGAATACAACTGATAAACGACAACCCTTGTTCCTCCGCTCAATGTAATTAGATTCCCTCCTTTGAAAGTCACATTTGTAGTTTTGGAGCTTGTGCCGTACTTAGCCGTCACAGTGACAGTTTCAGCATTTGAGTTAGTAATATTTGCACTTGCATAGCCACTACTATCTGTCTTGGTAGTTTGCGATACCTTTGCACTTCCTGTTGCAGTAAAAGTCACTGTCTGGTTACTTACGGGGTTGTTGTTCGCGTCAGCTAACAGTGCCCTAACTTGGTTTGCTTCTGAGCCATTTGCAGTAGCGTTATCTTTGAGCACCGATATTGATTTTACGGTCGCTGTACTTACGTTCGCTATAAAGCTAACGTTTGTTGACCTCGTACTCGTACCATATTTAGCTGTTACTGATGTCGTTCCAGCCTTTGTGTTTTTCACATAAACCGAAGCAACACCACTTGCGTTCGTTTTTGTTGAACTGGTGATACTACCATTCGACACTGTGAAGTTTATGGTTTGATTAGAGACTAAGTTACCGTTTGTATCTGCCAGTACTACATTGACCTGATTCGTGGCGGAGTTATTCGCCACAGCATTATTTTTTGCGATTTCAATTTTGGTAATCGTCGCAGAACTTGCATCGGCATTAAAAGAAAGCGTCACTGTTCGAGAAAATGAACCAACGGATAGCGTGACATTAACGCTTTCTGCTTTGGTATTGGTTAACTCAAATTTCGCCTTACCATCATTCCCAGTTGCAACGGTACTACTTACGAACTTAGCGCTACCAGTTGTCACACCTTTAATATCAACACCAACTGCCGCACTGCCATGTTGCTTGAACTCGGCCTCTACAGAGACTTTTGAACTACCATTAGCGGCCGCAGAGGCAGTCAATGTTTTGATCGTCAAGACACCGTAACTGTAATCGTTCACAAATCTGGCATAGGAAGTGAGACCTATCGTCTTGTAAGTTGCTTTGATACCTACTGATTCAGCAACTGTGTTTGTAAAATTGACGACCGCGTTACCACTTGCATTCGTCACACCAGTTGTATTTTTTAGTTTAGCTGTTGAGCTATTCGTAGCAGCAAAGTTAACAGTCACCCCAGGAACGGAATTAAAGTATTTATCCACAACTAGAGCAGTTATCTGGTTTTGATCGATACCATCCGCTAAAGCATCATTTTGAGAAGTCGATATCTGTCTTAAAACGGCAGTACTAACGTCTGCAATGAAAGTAACTGTTTGAGAAACTGAAAATGTTCCGCCAACATCTACGGATACACTGACTGATTCAGCTTTGGTACTGGTTACCTCAAATCTTACTTTGCCACTATTGTCTGTAACCTGCGAGTCTTTAACTAGGTTCGCTCGTCCCGATACTGAAGCATCAACGGTAATTCCTGAAGCCGCTTTCCCATTAACAAGGAAAGTTGCTTCTACAATCGCCTTGTCGCTGCCATTCGCTACTGCAGTGCCATCGATTGCTCTTATAGAAAGAGCACCGTTACTCACACAGGTTACATAGTAGCCTTGACCATCATCAGTAAGCTCCTGTCCGCTAGACAAGCTAACCACTTTATAAGTTGAACTATCTAGAGTTATATAGCCTCTTGAGAGTGGCCAGTTTTTGCTATTCCCTTTGTCACTCGCCCATACAGCTTGAAGTTCAGCTTTCGTTGGTAAGCGACCAAACGTTCCACAATACTGAGCCGCATTACCTTGACGGAATACCGCTACGGCAGGTTTCGCTGAATGCGCTGAGTCAAAATAGGTGCCGTCATTTCGAATACCACCACTATCTGCTTCACTTTTCGTTAGAGGTCCACTGTAGATCTGGTTGTTGTAATAGTAATCACCCCATAATCCCGTTTGATTTGGGTTAATCGCAACAATCTTCATCAATGCAACATCAAAGCCACCACGATGATCGGTGACAATGGCATTTACATAATACTGTCCCGCATGCTCAACTCTGAAGGTGAATGTTTTGTTCGCTGTATCTGAGGCATCCGACAAAGCAACAGCTGAATCAAACGCAACAACTTGGATTAATTGGAAGTTGTCGTCCTGCTTATCAATAACGTATGGTGAAATATCGATAACTGCAGTTTTGCCAACTTCTACGGTATCGAGGATTTCAATTTTGTCAGGAATGTCTATACCAACAGAACTGCGTTCAGAAACCGTCACCACAGCAGAACCAACCAGCACGTTACCGCTACTATTTTCTAGCGTGTATAAAATACGCTCATTGCCTTTGAACGTTGCTGCAGGTGTATATGAAATCTTGTTATTTGTTTTATCGAGAGAGACAGTTGATGAACTGCCTGTTGGCATTAAGATGACATCATCAGTCAAAGAGAAACCAGACAAAGACGTGTTATCACCAACTTTTGTGAGCTCATTTTCGATGTTGATTTCCAAGGTCTCACCTTGATAACCAGCAACACCAAATGGAACCAATTCTGCTTGTTGCGCATTGTTTGCAACCACGACACGGCTCACGCCACTTCGTTTACCAATCATTTGGTAACCACTTGAATATCCATCAAGTCCAACCGTGTATTGGTAGTCACAAACCATTGCGTGATCAGAGATAATTTGGAAGCTTTCATTATCACTATCAACAAGTTGACAGCTTGGATCTGATGATAAAACTTCAACTTCGGCAAGGGAGATACGCTCGCCTCCTGAACGCGCAACTTTATCGACTACATTAACTCGGACTTCTTCCGAGTCAGTACTTTGAACGACACTATAGAAGTCTTCCGCGTGAACAGAAACATATTGGTCAACTTGGTTTTCAGGCCATATTTCGCTTGAATTTCCTGAATCAGATTCGCCACCGCACGCAACTAAGATAGGAAGTAAACCTAGAGGTAGAAGTGTACGTACCCATTTCTTAAAACTATTTAATTTTTGTATCGGCATAGAACTCACACTTAAGTAATCGCCTCTTAAATCTGCGCGAGTGGGTTCATTAGACGGAAGGTAAGCTGCATTTGGGGAAAGAAACAGAGCTAGATAAAAGTGCTTTCCCAATACTCGTAGAATTTAAATTCGAGCTAAACCGCACACCACTAATAGAACCACCAACACACGCCAAGGCTTTGGATGCATATTTACCGATTATCATTTTTTAAGCGATTCATTGTTTAGCACTAAAAGTACATTACTCATTAGCTTGCTAACAAACATGGGAAAGCCATGATACAAAAACAAAAAAAGCCACCACTTTTCAGTGATGGCTTTGCTTCATTGATGTTGCTTTGTCTTAATTATCGAGGATCAAGACCTAGCTTTTGTAGTACCAATTTGAAGTTTTCGCGGCGCTCTTTCACGTTGTGAACATCACCTGTCGAACACGTCAGATCCGGACAGCCACGGTTAACGATGCCTGAAACGTCATCGATAAATTGTGAACCTTGCAGACCACTGTCCACGTACTTCTTCAGTTCGTTGTGGTAGTTCCAATCAGCGTACTGACCGCCTTCATCGTTGTATGCCTGAACTGATGTTACCCAGTAGAACAGACCTGCGATCCACTTGATCTCTTTGTTCTCTTCCGAGCTACAAATCAGACCTGGGTTAGAACAGAAGTCTAGCTCAGCATAAAGTGGGTTCGCCGGTGGCGCTTCTACCGTTACGCCATCAATTGTCTTACCAATGGTTGATGGATCGACGTGCGAGCGACCTAGGTAGTGGTTAAGCGTACCGAAGTTCTGACGACCTGTGGTTTGGATAACACCACGACCCCACCAGCCACAGCCTTCAACGCTTTCTTGGCTGCTGCCGTCCCAAATGAACTTACCTGCTTTCTGACCCACATAAGTCTTACACTCGTCGCGTTCCCATACTTGTTTAGACGTATCTACACTTTCCGGAACATCGTTACAGTGACCGTTGTTTGTCCAACGACCTGCTGCACCGTTCACCAATAGACCACGCTCTTCAAGCACTGCATCAGGTGCTGCAAAGACTGGAGCTGGAGCGCCATACCATTTCGCGTGAGTCAGAGCGCTGACTTCCATTTTGTCATCACGAGGACAAGAGTACGCATGGTCCAAACCAGAAACTGGGTTTACACCGTAATCTGCGTATTTCTGGCCCAATTGACCACAACTTGCTGCCATTGGGTAATCCGCAGGCGCGCCGTATTTCACTTCAGACCAGTTGTTTTCATCACACGCGTTGTAGCGGATGGTCTCTTGCATACTTTGCGCAAGGAACGCAGCAATCGCGACTTTCGCGTATTTGATGTTGGTTGCATCATCAACTTCATCGTTCATCAACCAGAACTTGTTGCCTGCTACACCAATGTTGTGCATTGCATTCAAGCCATCTAGGAAGTCGTTCCACTTGTAAACCGTTGACGGAACCCACTGAGATTGTGGTGTTTCGTATAGGAAGGCTTCGTTATCCATCACGCTTTCAGCATTTGCTAACTCTTGGTTTAGCGCTTCAATGCGAGTCAATGAACCTTTCTCTAACTCTTCACCTACGTAGTACAGTGGCACTTTCGCCGTTTGGTAAAGTTCAATTTTGCTGGTTAGGGCTTGAGAGTCTTGATCAAACATCAATGCAAATACGTTGCTGTACGCGGCTTTACGGATTTGCTGATCGGTTTGCGTGTTACCCATGAAGTAGTTTGCGGTTTGCTCTGTCGGCATGTTCGCTAGCATCGCAGGCGCATCAACGTAATCTGTTACCTGTTTTACGTACTCAAGTGCGTAATGCCACTGCTCGCTGGTTAGCGCAGCGGTTGCGTTCGATTTAGTAAACACTACAAAGTCAGCTTTGTTCGCAGCATCTGCTTTGTAAAGCTCGAAGCTATCAAGTAGATCGGCTGTGAAAACGGACGCTTCATCCCATACAGACTGACGACCAGAGTGGGTATCGTAAGCAAACTCGCCAATGCTTAACGACCAACCAAATGTCGCTTGTGGCGCAAGGGTTGTGAAAATCAAGTTGTAAGCATGTGCCCACCCTTTCACGTCGTTGCTCAGTGCGTTGATCGCATCGATATCAATACGGCTACCCGTGATATCAATGGCATTCGTCAGTGCTTGTTTAACCGCTACGGCACCAAACGATGCACCTTTCTCTTGCGTAGCTAGATCCAGAACATCCGATTGAATCACGATAGACGCTGCACCCGCGTTCTCTGCTTGTTCTATAGCCGACACAAACGAACGTGTCAGTTGCTCTAGGTCTGTTAAAGCATCACTGCTGCTTGCTGCAATAGTTGGCGTGCTTGGTGCTTGAGTTGATGGGCTCGCCACTACGAATGTATTTGGCCAACCTGCCACTTCTAGACGCACTGGGTCCATTGGGTTACGCAATGATAGCGCTGGCGCTGTACCCGGCTCAGTACCATCACAGTTTAGATGCAATGACCATGAGCTATCGCTACCAGGAACAGATTGCGTCCAGTACACCGCTGAGTAAGCAATGTTTTTATGAACCATAATGTCACCGCCTGTTGCGTGATCACCACGAGTCCAGTCTGGGTACACATTAAAGTCAGCACACAGTCCACCTGTTGGTGGAGGTGTCGGCGTTTCTACTTTTTCAACTGTGATGTTTACACGTGCTGTCGCCGTTAGGTTCTCAGCATCCGTCGCAATCGCTTCTAGCTTAACTGCACCAACTTCTGACGCCGTCCAGTTACAAGAGAACTGGTTTGTGGTTGCTGCGTTGAAGTCACAGATTTGCTTGTTGTTTGCTTTCACGATAACGCGAGACAAATCATTATCAGCATCCGTTGCACGAACGGAAATCGATACCGCTTCGCCTTTTTCAAACTTAGAACCGTTTGAAGGCGAAGAGAAGCTCACTTCTGGCTTAACAAAGCTTGGAGCTGCTTCTATAGCAACAGCGATACTGCGTTGTTCAACCATTTGGTTGTTCTGATCGAGAACCACCACTTTAAGTGTCGCATTGCCCACTTCATTTGGAGTCCAAGATTGAGAATACGTCGTTTGACCTGCAGCGATGTTACGTTGACCTAACTTACGGTCATTTGCCCAGAACTCCAGTTTCGAGATTAATTCACCATCAACGTGTGCTTTGATCGTCGTTGCCTGACCCACCATCAATGTTTGACCTTGTGTAGGCGCGACGAACGTCAGCTCATGCACTTCTGGCTCCACAGGTGGCTCAACTGGCTTCTCTTTTACTGAAATGCTGACCGCTTGTTGCTGTGTAAGACCTGAGGTGTCTTCCACTACAGCTTTGATCGTGTGAGCGCCTGCACCAACAGAAGTCCAACTTGCTTGGAATGGAGCTTGTGTTACGCGAGCTACTTGTTTATTGTCGACAAAGAAAGTCACCGCTTTAACGCTGGTATTAGTCGCCGTTACGTTTGCTAGCATGGCAACCGCTTGACCTTCTTCAAACTCAGCACCGTTCACTGGCGATGCCAATTGAAGAGAAATTTCTGGTTCGCCGACTTCACCTTCATCGTCAGCAATCAGACGAATAGTATTTTGAAGAAGTGTCAGATCCAACACGCCGCTCACACCAAGCGTTAGCTCAATACGTTCACCTGCCGGAAGTTGAGATTTCACCCAGCTACCGCTATCAAAAGCGAGCGCAAGCGTGTTCTTGAACAGGTTACCTTGTGCGTCGCTGATGAACTTCATTCCCGGGTAGCTGATGCCAGTCGCAGACCAAGAGGGTGTCGACGTCGATAGGTTTGAATCAAACGTCACTTTCGCATCACGCAGTTCAACTGGCTTTGAACCGTCGTTCGTTAGGATAACTTTGTAAGTGTTCCACCACTGGCTTTCTGAGCCGACGATAGTTGCGTCTGTGATCACTCCTGCGTGTGCAGCAGGCAACCCCATACCGATCGCCAGTGCTAAAACACTTGGCATGATCGCTAGCGTATTCTTTCTCATAATTAAGGACTTATACAAACAACAATAAAAAGGAACAGCATTATAGAGGGGGACTTTTTTCGCGCCGCAGCGGACAGATGTAACCAAATGTAACTCAACTTACAGGTGTAAAAGTGCCAAAAATAAAGCGTCTTTTTACGTCAATTTGACGACATTTCGCACGTAATCGATAAGCAAACATAAATCTGGGACTCTAGTTCAATTTTCTGAAAGTGTGCGCAAGATAAAACAAATCAATTTATCCGTTTCTACAAATAGTGGAATTTGTGTTTTTAACGCCTTTATGCATCTGAAAATCAATAAGTTACAGAATAAATACACTTGAAATACTTAGTTACATGTTAGCGAAAAAAGCACCAAAACTTGGGCGATATTAAGGCATAAATAAAGCGCCTAAAGCGGTTACCAAGATCGTCTTCACACTTCTTAATTGAAGCGCGAAAAATAAGGTATATGAATGATCATCCAGTGAAAACGATAAGTATAACTTTGCAACAAAACGTCAATATCCGGATTGAAGCACGGTTTCAGATTGAATATTCGATGATAATGAGATGTATTGGATCGGTTTGAATCCAAGTCAGCCCAAAATAAAATATGGAGAGTGTTATATGTCTTTACGTTTAGTAGCAGCAACCTTTGCACTAGTTGGAATGAGCTTTGGCGCACAAGCGAGCGCAGAGTGTGAAGTATCTATCGATGCAAACGATATGATGCAGTTTTCGACCAAAACTTTAAGTGTTCCAGCAACGTGTAAAGAAGTAAAACTGACGCTGAACCACACAGGTAAGATGCCAGCACAGTCAATGGGTCACAACGTAGTCATTGCAGACACGGCTAACCTACAAGCAGTAGGTACAGAAGGCATGTCAGCAGGCATTGAAAACAACTACGTGAAACCTAACGATGATCGCGTTTATGCCTTCACTAAAGTGATCGGCGGCGGCGAGAGCACATCCATCACGTTCAGCACAGAGAAAATGACTCCAGGGGGCGACTACTCGTTCTTCTGCTCTTTCCCTGGTCACTGGGCAATCATGCAGGGTAAGTTTGAGTTTAAGTAAGCATTCACGCTCAAACTTAAGCCTCTGAAAAAGAAAAGGGAAGCACGATGGCTTCCCTTAATTGTATCTGTAGTTCAAGAGTTAAAACGCGAAGTGATCGTACTCTGAACTGTCGTCTGATTGGGTGTATTCAAGTTTCGCAATGTCATCAAACGGCATGGGTTTATAGAAGTAGAAGCCCTGAATCAAATCAATCCCCTGCTCTGCCATAAACTCTAATTCACGCTCCGTTTCGATACCTTCCGCAACAGTTTCTGCCCCAGTGATTTTCACAAGTTTAGCTGTCAGTCTGAACAACTCTCTTCCGTTCTTGTTATCAAGGTTGAGCACTAAAGAGCGATCGATTTTCACCTTATCAAAATCGTATTTCGACAAGTAGCCGATCGACGAATAGCCGGAGCCAAAATCATCAAGCGCGATCTTCACTCCCGCTTCTCGTAACTCACTCAACACACGGTGGGTACGATGCTCATCTTGAATCAACATGTCTTCGGTAATTTCAAACTCAACTTGCGAGTAAGAAAGTGCGCTTTGATGAATCATCATCAACACTTTCTCTGTGAAATCTGGCACCAAACACGTTTCTGGAGACAGGTTGATCGACACCTTAAAGCTTGGACGGTTCTCTAACGGCGCAACTTCTCGCAGCGTCGTTTCTACCACCCACAAGTCCAGTTCACTCATCAAGCCCACTTTGGCAAAATCTTCTAGAAACGTTGGAGGCGAGATCTCACCCGTTTCAGAGCGATGACGAATCAACACCTCAAGCGAACGAATCTCACCAGTGCGAGCGTTTACCTGCGGTTGGTAGAACAGGACGAACTCACCGTGTTTCTTCAAGTCGCTAATGCGTTTCTGAGCAGCAAATTTATTGGTGATCTCTGGGAAGAAAGCCCCCGCGACTTTACCGTTGTCTAACCCTTCATAGTTGAAGAAATCGTCAGAGACTGACTTCGCAAACAAAGCGTTTGAGCTGCCAATTTTGTCCATCTGCTTAAAGAACGGATAGTAAATCACGATACCGACCAGAATAATGATCAGCTGTAATATCGCGCCCGTCCACGTGTAACCTGTACCGATGTAGCCACTGGCTAATGGGGGTGTCATCCAACTCATGATTTCTGTTATCGGCGCAACTAAGCCCATCACCGTGGCAATGTACGCAATGATAAGACCGATAATAGGCGCAATCAGAAACGGCACAATCATGACCGGGTTGAACATGATTGGTAAGCCATAAATGATCGGTTCGTTGATGTTGAACAAGCTCAGTACTAAGGCCGTCGCCGCCAATGCTTTGTAACTGCGATTCTTGGTCAGAAACAGCATACACAGCACCAGAGAAATGGTGTTTCCTGCCCCACCCATTCCCGCATAAAAGTCATAGAAGTTGGTGGTTAAAATTGGCAGCGGTGTGCCGAGTGCTTCGTGGTTCTCTATCGCGACACGCGTTGTCTCATACAACTCTGCTTTGTAAGGAGCAAAGATGATGTGACCATTGATGCCAATCGACCAAAACAGGTTACGTACAAACTCATAGATAATGCCATCAAGCAAAGAGTTCGAGTCAAGTTCTGGAAGCAGAAAACTCGCGATATCCGCTGCGCATACCGCCTTGCCCAGCACGTAGCCAAGAGCCGAATATCCGACCACCAATACAACGGTTGCCATCACAAGGTTGTATGACTGATCCACCACATTTGGCAGCTCTGAGCGCATGAACCATTTTCGGTTTTGCATTACACGCACAGACCAAGCGATCACTGTTGGTACAAGGATCGCCAGTGGATAGTTACTCGGAACGACGGTGCCTTCTTGCAGCAAACCCCATTCGTTACACACGATAAAGTAAACCATCAGCGATGGCGTGATGACATTCACGCGAGAGACTTTCAACAAAGAAGAAAGAAACTGCGAGAAATACACTAACAGTAAAATCGGGAAAAGCTTCCAAATGATCGCGCTTGCCGTGCCAATCGTGATGCCAAGTTGCTCATAACCAGCAATCATGGATAGGTTACTCAGCAAGGTACTAAATGCTGAAATAAGCGACACGGGCAATAACATCACAAGGACATTACACAAACCGTTAATGTATGAATTGGAAGAAATTAAAGTAAAAAGCCGATTAATGTATCGATTATTCATTTGGCTAAGTAAATCCATCAAAGTACGACTCAAAGAGCCGTTCAGGAAGTTCGCCGCAATTAAATCCGTTTAGTTTGTTTCGCAATGAGGGAGAGTTTCGACATGCTCGTCGAGGACGGTATCATTCGAGTAACAAAGCGTTGATCGTTCAACGTTGCGAATAGTCACTCAACAAAGGTAGCCATAGCCAACTTGTTGTTATCATCCAAACAAAAAGAGCACAAGCTAGAACCCTCGTACTCTTTTAGTCTGGTTAAACGCGTTGTTTCTTGGGTCAACGTCGTTTGTTATTTCGCCTGCTATTTAAGCAAGGAGGCGCACATTAGCGTCAGCAAGTCTATATTTCCACTCGACTTTGTGATTGTGACGATAAAAGTGGCTTGTCTTGTTGCTCACCAAGGATATCCACCAGTGGTGACGGGCGAGCAAAGAAATAACCTTGCACTTTATCGACACCACAACCTTTCACAAAATCGTACTCTTGTTGAGTTTCCACCCCTTCTGCGACCACTTCGCAATGGGTAATGTGGCCCAACTTTGCGACCAACTCATAGAGGTCTCTGCCCTTTTGATCGTTGGCATCGAGTAAGAGAGAACGGTCGAGCTTGATCTTATCAAACGGGTATTTCAGCAAATGCGGGAACGACGCATAGCCCGTACCAAAGTCATCCATCGCGATACGAATGCCTTGTACTTGTAGCGCTTCCATGGTTTTAATCAAAAACACCTTATTGCTAAGAATCGCTTCTTCGGTAATTTCAATTTCCAACCATTCTGGCGAGATGCCGTAGTGGGCTAAGCGCGATAGTAGGTGCGGCACAAACTCTTCTTGCTCAATCGTTGCTACTGCGATGTTGATGGCAATACGGCGATCTTTCGACAGCGTCATTTGCTGCATATCTGCCAAGACTCTTTCAATGACTAACTTATCCAACAGCGGCATTGAGTTGAGCATTTGGAAGTCACTCACAAACGTCGGTGGGCAAAGATTTCCATCTTTATCGATATAACGAAGTAACGCCTCATAAGAGAACACGTTAACCTTCTTAGTCGACTGAAGTTTTTGATAAAACATCACCAACTCACCTTCTCGCAATATCGTGGTTAAACGCTTTTGTGCCGTCGATTTGCTGATACTGGAGTTATTGGAGTCTCTTACGTTGTTCAACAATGATTTGAATATCGAGCTCTCAATACCGGTATAGGCGGTGTTCGCACGAAACTGCGCCGAAAACTTCCCTGCGTATGCCAAGTAAAATGGTCGGTAAATGAAAACACCCAACACAATGATCAACGCTTGCAGAATCGAACCTTCGATTTGATTTCCCATTGCCATGTAGCCGCTGAAAATGGGTGGAGTCATCCAGTTTACGATGTTCTCTACTGGTGGCACTAAACCAAAAGAGATACACGAATAGGTGAGAACAAAACTTACCAAAGGAACCAAAACGAAAGGTACGATCAGGATCGGGTTAAAGATGATCGGCAAGCCAAACAGCAACACCTCGTTGATGTTAAAAATCACCAGTGGCATTGCGGCCAGAGCAAGCATCAGGTGGTTGCGCTCTCTCGCGAACATCAGCACACACAACAACAAGCTAATCGAGTTACCAGAGCCGCCCATCGACATGAATGCATCATAAAAGCCTTGGCTAATGACGTTGAGTGGCGCATCCCCTGCTTGCCAAGCCATCATATTGGCCTCTGTGGCAGCAAAAATCTGCTGCTTAATCGCAAACAGCAAATTGTGTCCGTTGATGCCAATCGAGCCAAGTAACCCAAGCACGGTTTGATACATCAATCCGCCGGTGAGTGTAAGTGGGTCGACACCCAAATCACGGACCATACCACCAAACAGCGCCATAAAAATCGCGGTGAAGTGGGACATGACCAAGGCCACCAGCACAAACAAGAAGAAGTGCACCACGTGCTTGAGCAAACGGGACGAGAAATCTAGGGCTTGTGGCTCTAGCAAACGTATCTTGAACAGGCTGCAATACACGTACGTCATCGTCGCGCTCAATAAAGCGAGCAACGGATTGTTTGGCAACATATAAGTCGCTGACAAGCTGCTGTTTTCTATCGAGACCAAATAAAACATGATCAGCGAGTAGATGATGAACAGAGCGCTCGAAACATTGGTTTTGTGGGAAAGGTAGTACCCTGCCACGACACAAAACGCACTTGGATAGAGGTTGATCAAAATGTCGGAGACGTGGAATAACAGCTGCGACAAATCAGCCAAACCAGTAAGCCTGAAAACGTGTCCGAGAAATATAGCCAACGCATTAGACAAAGTCAGTGGAAGTAACAGCAAAGCAATAGACGCCAAATCCGTTAAATAGGACTTGGAGCTCGCTCGCCATTGACTCACCACTGCCAATAAACGTTGGGCAGGTGCAAATTTGAGTGTAAAGCCAGTTTGCATGAAGCATCTTATTATAAATGGGGGAGTGAGCTGTTAAACGAACAGCCGTAATTGCAACCTGTGCCTTTTTAGGCGTGACCATCTATGTAGTCTCAGTTAGTAGTAATTTGTATTTCTTAGCAGCAAGCGTAAGTTGTGCGGATAGGTTGCGAGGCGTAATTTAGCGATTATATGCGCCTCGATCCATTAAGATTATTTGTCGTGACGATAATTAGATACATAAAAATAACCCTCACAGTGAAAAGCGAGGGTTATCATTTGCCAGATGATTATTGAGTGAGAACTTAATGCTCAGTATTCATTGGAAATCGTTGCTCATAAAGCTCCATAAAGTCTTTACGAATCAGATGCTCTAAATGGTTTGCCTTGTCAGTCGGGCAGAAAATCATGATATGCAGGATTTGCTCACCATTGATGTTACTTGAGATATGGATGTGCGGCTCTGCACCCGGCAGATCAACACCAGCGTGTTTCTCGATCATCGCATTGTAACGGTGAGCAACATCGGCAAAGTAACTGCAATGCTCGTCAATCTTATCGGTCAGTAACGGCAAAAGTGGGTAGAGATTGACGAAGTCTTTCATCACGACAGAAAAGTCATGGTAGACGTAACGCTTCATGAAGTTGAGGTTCTTCACTGGGTAGGTGAAGAACATGCTGTTGGGCAACGTCGCGGTTTTCCCCGTGAAGTGGTATTGCCCATGATGCAGGTCGATTTCTTGAATCACTGTCGCCATCATGTTGTGCTCAATAACCTCACCACACAACTTACCGACTTCAATCCAGTCACCAATGCGGAATGAACGCGAACTGGCGCGTTGAATCGAACCGGTAAAACAAAGAATAATCTCTTTAGATGCGACCACAATCGCCACAGCAATCGCCGTAACGCTTAGGGCGAACTCGCTGATTTCAGATTGCCATAAGATGAACAATAGAATCAGAGTGAGAGCAAATGTGCCGTTTTTGGTTCTCGACATCCAACTGCGTTGTTCTTCCGTAATGAAGGCATCGTCGCCACGAATTCGAGACAGAATCAAACGACGTAGAACAATGATAAACAGCAGGATTAATGCGGAAAATAAAATTTTGTGAGTGAGAAGAAAATCGACGACTAACTGCACTTTCTCCATTACCCGACTCCCTGTTTGGTTTAGATAGGTTGACCTTTCATGCTAAATATCGCTCAGAAAACAGATAGCTAGCTTGCGAGAGGACAACCTTACCAAATTATTCAGTCGGTTGCCCCAGTTCGCTTTCTTTAAATACGATAAACGCACGGCGGTTTAAAGCATTGGCTTCTGGAGATTCCTCGTTGATCACAGGTTGAAGCTCACCAAAGGCTTTTACTTCCCACACAAACTGCGATGGATCGAGTTTCGTCTTGAGATACGCCACCACGGTTTGCGCTCTTCGCTCCGCCAATTGTTCATTATAAGAGAGCGAACCCACTTGGTCGGTATGACCAGCCACCATAATGCTACCTTCTAAACCTTGCAGTTTTGCGATGAAATCATCTAATTGTGAAAGGTCTTCCGGTTTTAATTCCGACTTATCGAAATCAAAGTGGGGGGTCATCGCCATGTAGATCTTACGTTCTGGTTTTGGTGGCTCACAGAAAGGCATCTCTTCGTACTTCTTCGCCTCTTCAAACATCACGTAAGCACGACGGTTTTCGGCGCGAGCTTGATCCGATTTACCCAACGCTAGCGGCTGCGACTCACCAAAGTGCTTCACTTCCCAGTCGTATTGCTCTGGATCGAGTTGTTGCTGGAGATACGCTTCTACCGATTCAGCACGGCGCATAGACAGCTTCTCGTTATATTCGTCAGAACCTTTAAAATCGGTGTGACCAACAATCGTGATGCGCCCGGTCAAGTCTTGAATATCACGGATGAACGCATCCAGACTTGCCGCATCGGCTTCACGAATGATGGATTTATCGAAGTCGAAGTGTTCGGCAACCGCAATATGGATTTCGCGTTGCGGCGCTAAACATTCACTGATCAGAAACTTGGAGACATTGACATCGGCAAACTTTTCTCGGTTCTCTTGGCTTACATACGCATCCGCCGAACAACCTGCCAATATTGCCCCTGCGATCATGCCGCTTAACAAACGAATCGTCGTTTTCATATCGCCCTCTTATAACTTACCAACTAGGTTAATGAACACGCCTGATGCATCGTAATCGTCATCATTCGCTAGGTTGCTATCAAAGCCTGAGAAGTTGTAACCCACGCCGACTTTGAAGTTGTCGCTCAAATGTTTGTTAACCGAGACCAATGCGCCCTGCTCTAGTTCGTCGTAGGTGCTGTCCGTCTTCCAGTGGTACTCACCAGTCACATCCCAGTCTTTCATAACACGGTAAGAGGCACTCAAACCGTAGAGAGAAATTTTACTGTCGACTGGAATGTCTTCGCCTGACTGACGAGTGAAAATTTCATGCTTGTCCTTATAAGCGTATTTCGCGCCTAAATCCCAGTTTGCATCCAACGAGTAGATACCTTCGATTTCGATGATGTGGCTTTCTTCATCTTTGTAATCCACATCGCGGTTAAGTTGGTCGAAGTCCACCAAATACGTGTAGCGAGAGAGTACGTTCAAACGGTCGTTGTAGATCGGGCGATATGCTAAACCTGCAGTGGATTCAATAAAACGAGCCAACACTTTATCGCTCGATTTACTTTCTGAGCGTGAGTAGTTGAATTTACCAAATAAGGTGTACTCTTCCGTTAGATGATGCGTGTAACGGTTAGTCGTCACCCATTGTTCGACACGTTTCTTATCTGGGTCGGCGGAATCATCAGTCTTGTCGACACGGTATTCGACTTTGTTCTTGAACAATACGTCATCCACATCAATCGAAGTGCTTACACTCACCGCTTGGCGCTCTGTGGTGATCTTCTGGTCGTCTTCGATTTCGCCTTTTTGATAGCCGATACCCATGTCGATGTCGTCGTTCATGTCGTAACCAAAACCAAACGAGTCAATACGACCTTTGCCGTTGTTCTCATCAACAAATTGGTTTTCTTGGTAGAAATCGACCGTTGTAGTCAGGTCTGCACGTTGACCGACAATCACGTTGTTTTTGCCTTCGTAAGTGTCGTCTACGTAGGTTAAATACGTGCTGTAATCTTCGGTTACGTCATACGTCACGCTTGCTTCTGCCGCATCGCCGCGATCACCCGTGGTGTATTCTGCACCAACCACAAAGTCCTCTAGGATGCGGGTTTCACCACCTAGCGTAACGCTGTCGTTCTCGTCGTATTCGTCGGTTTGGCCCACGGTTTTCTGGCCTTTTATGTACACGTTGTTGTCGCTGTCCCAGATGTAGTCAGCACGCAGACCCGCTAACGTCCCTTTGCCTTTTTCATCTTGGTTGTTTAGCTCTTCAACTTGTTTACCCGCTGCCGAGATCTTGATGTGTTTGGTGACTTTAACTTGGGTTTCCAATTCCACTTGCTGAGTATCGGTTCGCAGATCACCATCGGATTCACGCTCTTCAACCGAGGTAAAGCGCGTCTTCACAGCAACTCGGTCAGTGGCTTGGAAACGAATTTCGGTACCGTAAGACTCTTGCTCTAAGTCATCATCTTGGCTAGCAAAACTGTAACCTGCGTCTTTGGATTTGTACCAAGCTTTGACGTCATTACCCACCGCAGAGAATACGTTTGGTGCTAGGTCGTAAAGGTTCATCACGCCTTTCACTTGGTAGATATCGCCTTCACGATCTTCCGCGTTGCTGCCAATCGGAGTAAAGGTTAAACCACCATCGAAAGAAACATAGTTGGAATCGGTTTGACGGCCTTTACTGTGTCCAAATTCGGCTTTCAAGTACGTACCTTCTGATGCACGCAAAGTTAAGTCCGTGCCGTACGCTTCGTAATCTTGGTTGTCTTTTTCTTCGGTTTGGTAGTTTGCGCCCACACCAATGTAGTCGTTCACCCAACCTTTCACACGACCACCAGCGGTCATTGCGTCAAGCGCGTCACTGCCTTGAGGAACGTATTCGTAGTCCACCGAAAGGTAGTTGTCATAGCCAGATGCGGGTTGGTCGTTGATGACAGTGCCGAAGTTATCCGAAATGATGTTGTTCAGCGGTCTGGTCAGAATAATACGGCCTTGATAAGGATCGATTTCATAGTCACGTCCCGATTGGAGCGGCATTTCTTGCACAGTGATGCTGCTGTCTGGGTCGACAACTTTCACCATCACTTTGTCACTGCCCGGTACTACTTCACCATGACGCAAGAAGTACAACGAACCACCAGTACCTAGGAATTCATCGTGAGCGAAGAGTGAATCAGATTCAGCCGCAAAGCCAACAATATTTAGGCGATCTTCACCAAACTTGGTGGTTGAGCGAGTACGGTAATCCCCTTTAAAGCCGTATAAACTACGGTTGTAATCGTTGTTGTCGGTGCCAGTAATGCCAGTGTTGTAGTTACCCCACAACACATTGGATTTGTCGTACTCAACGTTGAGGTAAACCTTACCTTTGGTGTTCACCACTTTGTAGATGTTGGAGCTGTCACCATAGTTGCCGTAATACATCTCATCGTCGTCTTCGAGAATGTCGAATACGCTGGAGGAGTCAGAGGCAAACGGGTTCTTAAACATGTCTCGAACGTCACTCTCTTTAGTATCAAAGTGAGTGGTCACTCTGAGTTTGTCGCCAAACTTACCCTGACCAAAGTACGCCAAGCGCCCTTGGTTATAGATGTCATCTTGGTATTGTTCGTCGACGGCTAATGCGGCGGAGTTGCCCGTCACTTTATTTTTACCGATGTAGAAATCCGCAAGGCCCGCTTGTACCCAATACTCATCAGGGATACGCACGTACAGTTGGTAGCGGCGCTCTTCACCGCTGTCGAATACCACACGAGTTGGGAACAGATACGCATCTGCTGGCAAGTATTGTTCTGCGTATAGCTCGCCCTCTTCCACATCAAACTCGTCTTCACCAATCACGACTTTATCGACGCCTTTTAGTCCCGTACCCATGAATCTTGCCAGACCCGCAGAGGTAGGAATGTTGTGACGCATCAACTGAGCTTTGCCGAGCTTGCGGCTTTGCTCTTCTTCACCGTCGTTCTTATCGATATCGACTTCAGAATCTGGCTCGACAAGGTCAATCACACCAACCGTCGTCACGTCCATGTTGCCGTCTTTATCAAAGGCTTTTAAACGGAACAACAGCTGTGTGTTGGATTCAAATTGATACTCTTGGTCGGTCGTGCCATCCCAAACAATGTTGAAATCGTTTGCAAATTGCTGACCTTCTACCACTGCTAAAGGGTCAACCAAGCCACGGTCACCACCACGGAAGACTTCCAGTTGGTAATGGTCAACGTAGTAGCTGAAGTTGGTTGTGATAGCGAAGCTCATTTCTTGCAATGGCTTGCCATCTTTCACTTCAACATCGCTGCTAATACTCAGGTCAAGTACCGGGTCAAATCGCATGATGTCGCGGCTTACCCAAATCGCACCTTGGTCTAGGTAGATACGTGAGTTATCCGTTTGTTCGTGAGCTTTTACTTCAATACCCAGTGAGTCACTGTCAAGTTTCTCCAATTGGCTGGTGTCTTTCGCGTACGAAAGTATCGGCAACGCAGCCGCGATACACATTGTCAGTTTTGATTGTCTAAATCTAATCATAATAATCCTGCTTAACCGCTTGAGTGGTTGGCTGGGAAGGCCCCAGCCTGCGTCTGTACTGCGAACGGTTAATCATCCCCACTGCTTTGAATACTGAAGTTAAATTTCGTCAGTTTGTTTGGTGTGATCCGGCGTACTTTCGGGTTCTCACTGACCACCCTCATACCTGTCGGTAGCGAGTCTGTGTCGACTTTGACCAAGAACTGCTTACCTTTTTTATTCAACACCCACTGATCTGGAACGTGGTATCGACCATATTGGTCTGTCTCGATGATGATGCCTTCGACCGTTAATAGTCGAACGCCTGGGATACCGTCTTCGTAAAGTCCTTTGTTCTCTACAATGATTTCCCATAAGTACATATCACCATCTCGGTAGAGGTTTCTCACCACGTCGATGCTCTCTGCCGACAGACCTTTTTTCTTATCTCCTTTGTGCTTGGTAATCGCGTTACCTTGCTTATCGAACTCGATGTGCGTGCCGTTATCCGTTGTCACCTTGAAAGGGAAACCTTGGCGAGTTCGAGTATTAAACTGGAACACCACTTTGTTGCTGTGTTCGAGGGTACGGTTACGAGATAGGCCGTACAGCTCATCGACTTCATAGCCTTTATCTACACTCGACATCACGACGTCTTGGCCTTTGTGCTTCACCTTCACATCTTTAAGTTGGGTTTCAACACCATCTTGAGTAATAAAGGTTGAGCCCGGTACGTAATCGCCCGCGGCAAGGTCTACATCGATATAAATGTCATCTGCCGTTGCGTCTGCTTGGAAACCGTCACCGTTGTGATCTTCAAACACCTTGCCGATGATTGAAGCGGTATCGAATACCTTGTCTGGCATGACTTCGACCGTTGCACTGGCAAGGTTCGACTTCACAACGTAGTTGGTCGTGGTGTTTTGTGCCGAGAAGCTTTCTGCCGGTGGCGCTTCAGCCCATGCGGTGTTGGTGTAAACGCCAAAGGTGGCACCAACGCTTACACGCATTAGGTAGCGGATACGAACAGCATCAGCGGTTTTCGAATCGCCCTTGCCGTAGATATTCATGTCGCCGACTTCGAAGAACAATTGATTGGTCTTCGTTGGCTCTACGGTAATTTGGATATCATCCGAGGTATCAAATACGCCATCAGGGCCACTGTTAACCATCTCTGTCGAGTCTGGGATGTAAGCAAAGCCGCCCGGATAGCGGTCAACCAAACGTACACCAGTGAATGGGTTATCGTTTTCATTGGTAATCACGACTTCGTATTCGACAACTTCACCGACGCTCGCCTCTGACTTGCTCGCTACCTTGGTCACTTTCAGCATGCCTTCGTTGTAGGCTTGCTTCTTAACCTTAATCGTGACGTTGGCGGACGCGACTTCACCTGTCGATGCTTTCGCGGTAAAGACGTTCGTGAAGTTGTCATCAATGCCTTGGTTGATTTCACCCGTCACTACGATTTCGTATTCATTACCTTGGTACGCCTTCATAGTGTGGTTTGAATCGACGTTGCTATCTGAATCGACAGAAACCACCACACCAGACTTAAGCTCAGTGATGGTCGCTTTCCATGTGGTGAACAATGGATTGCCGTTGTTACCAATAAGCTTATCGATTTCGTCCAACAGGTTGACGCTTTCTGCATCTGCAGAGCCTCGGTTGGTCGCCGTCATCGTGAAGGTAATTTCATCGTCGTCGTTGGTGTATTCCGCTTTATCTGCCACCTTGGTCACCGACAAAATGATCGGCAGTGGTTTGATAGTTGCGAAATCATCCGCCAGAACATCACTTTCGGACTTGTCGTAGGCATACGCGTGGTTGGTGATTTCTCCCATCGCATCTGCGTTGACGACACCTGTGATTTCAATGTCCAACTTATCGTTTGGCGCAATAATCACACGGCTATTCACATCCAAATTGTCACCTTGAATCTGTGGTAACACGATGGTGCGATCGTCACTGTATGAGCTTGTCATGCTCCAACTGGTAAACGCTGGCGCTTCGGTGTCGTGAATCGTATTTACTTTCAACTCAGAGATAAGATCTTTAAGCACTATCTCTTCGGTAAACGAGCCAGATTCATTACTTAACACCACGTGGTAAGTGACGTTTTCACCCGGACGGTAGTACTCATCATCAACGGTCTTCTCCAGCTTGACCGACTCTGGCATCGCCAATAGCATCGCTGTTGCTTCTTGTGTTTCACCGCGGAACAACGCACTTGCCGTGTTCTCAATCTCGCCCGTTGCGTACTGATTCACCAAACCAGTGATAACAAACTCCACCTCATCATTCGCTGCTATGTTCAGCGTTGAATCGATGTCCGTATTTACGCTTGGAATATTGGTAATGTCAGTATCGGAACTGCCCTTGTTCACTTCGATACGCCACGAATCGAACGCTTTGACTGTCGTGCCATCTAAGCGAACCACTTCAAGATCACTAATGGCATCTTTCACCTCGACGTCTGTTGCTGGCACCGTACCTTCGTTCTTCACTTTGACGCGGAACGTCGCTTCTTTGCCCGGAATATAGAACTCAGTGTCAGCGGTTTTCTCGATAGAGATACCTTGTGATTGAGGTTGAATAGTCGCGCTCGATTGTTGTGTGGTGCCATTCAAATCAGCGGTGGCAGTGTTGGTAATTTCACTCGCCGCTAATGGGTTGGTTTTCGCCGTAATGGTGAACTCAACAATGTCATGGGGCGCGATATCGATCACTGAACGAATGTCTTGGTTATCGATAGGCATTGGTGTGATCGTTGTGCGGCTGTCACTGTTGGTTGTTTCAATCGTCCAGCTTTCAAACGCTCGCTCATTAACCCCGTAGATGTTGGTCGCTTTGATACCCGACAGGATGTCATCCAATTTAATGTCGTTATCGAAGCCATCGGTACCGTTGTAAACACGAACATGGAACACCGCTTCCTCACCCGGAATGTAAATTGGTGATTCTGCTGTTTTCTCAATCCAAACTTCTTCAGGTAGGGTTTCTAACGTTGCCGTTGCATCGGTAGTCGCACCGCCGAACTCAGCCGTCGCGGTGTTAACGATGTTGGCTACCGCACTGCTGTTAACTGTACCTGTGATGGCAAATTCAACCGTGTCGCCAGGTGCAATATCAAGGTTGGTTGAAATGTCACCATTTGGCCCCGGTACCGTTTCGATGTTGGTGCGTGGGTCGCCTTTAGTGGTCACGATCGTCCAGTCATTCAACGCAGGTTCCATTGCCCCACCCGAGGTTTCCACTTCAAGTGAAGAAATGATGTCCTCGACTTTTACATCGGCCGCAAAGCCAGAACCGTTGTTGGTCACCTTGACACGGAATGTAGAGAACTCTCCCGGTTGGTAGTAACGCTCATCGGTGGTTTTCTCCAGAACAATATCGCCCGGACGCGGTTTCAACGTTGCCGTTGCCGTCACGTCTTTACTGTTGTGATTCAACGTTGCGGTGTTAACAATGTCACCCGTCGCTTCCGTATTGACTAAGCCAATAACGTAAAGGGTAATGGTGTCGTTCGGTGCGAGGTCGATGTTGTAATCGATATCCTTATCGACAACGAGTGAGTTAGCATCGACTGTGGTCAGTGAGCTGCCCGTAACATACTGAACCGCCCATTGTAGGAAGGCTTGGTTCGCTGAGCCATCAATGGTGTTAACGGTTAGCGCACCAATTTCATCTTTTAGGTTGATGTCATTCGCGTAGCTGTTGCCTTCGTTGACGATTTTCAGGATGTAACCTGCCGCTTGGTTAGGGCTATAAAACTCTACCATTGGCTCTTTGGTGAAGGTTAAATCTGGGATCTTCGCTGTGCTGGTCGCTTCTGCAGTTTTAGTTGAACCGTTGTAGGTCACTTCAACTTGGTTAGTGACATCGCCCACCACTTCTGGGTCAAGCTCCCCTTCCGCAGTAATCGTCACCACATCATTTGGACCGATGTCCAAGCTGCCATCTAAAAACTCACCAGTGGACGATGGGAACTTGGTGTCACCCGTCTGTGAAGATGCATTGAAGAAGATGGTGCCAGATTCAAACGCTTTTACTGTCGCGCCAGTAATACTGGTTGAAGTGATGTCGTTGACCAGATCTTTGATCGCCACATCACTCGCCCAGTTGGCTGTGGTGTTTTCGATCTTGATGGTATAGGTCAGCTTGTCACCTGATTCGTATTGGCTCTTATCAACCGTTTTATCGACCGTGAGGTCAGCAGTTGCCGCCACGTAAGTCGCATCCGCAGTTTGAGAGCCGCTTGAATCGCTCACTTCCACTACGTTGGTGATATCGCCAACAAGGTCCGCTTTTACAACACCTTCGACATGAAGTTTCACTGTGTGATCTGGGTGAATGTTGTAGCGAACTTGATAACCGTTGTCGCCAGTCACCTCAGAGCCCGCGATTGGTTGAGTCAGCGTTGGATCGGTACCATCAACACTCACAGATGTTGCTGACCAAGAATCAAACGCACGTACAGGTAATGTTGCGCCAGCTTTCTCTGCTCGAATCGTCTTCCAAAGGTCTGAAATCAACACATCGGTCGCATAACCTGTACCGGTATTTTTCACCTCAATGTCGTAACCGATGGTATCACCCGGATGGTAAATCGCAGGGGTGATTGAGGTGACTTTAGTCACAGCAAGGCTTCCCGGCTCTGGGACGATAACTTTTTCTTTGAGGTTGTAGGTGAAGTACTTGGTTCCTGAATTCAGTTTGCCTTGTAGTTGGTTTGTAAACTCACCAACGGCATCATCACGAACATGACCAACGACTTCGATTAGGATTTCACTTTCTGCACCGCCATCAACTTTACCATTCATTTTCACGGTAACATCGATGTCAGTATTGGCTGCGATAGATTGAAGCGGTGTAATGTCACGGAACCCAGAAGCATTACCGTCGCTCACCACACTTGCTGTTACTGTCCAATCTTTAAGTGCTGTCTGTTCAGAGCCATCAGCAACTTCAACCTTGTACGTCGAGATCAAATCTCGAACATCAATTTCTTCGTTAAGTAGCGTTTCATTTCGAATACGCATTTCATAGCGAACCTCGGAACCTGGTGTGTAAGTTGGTGTGCTGGTTGACTTCTCTGCCGTTAAGCTTGAAGTACCCGGATCCAACACAATCGCATTACTATCAACATCATTCACTTTTGCAATATTTGTGATTGTGCCAGACGCATCCGCCGCTACCGTGCCGTCAATCTCAAACACAACCGTATCACCCGGCATCAAGTCGAACGCTGCATTCAGTGGTACGGTTCCTTGGTAGTTACCCGTAATAGAGAATCGGTCTGGATCAGGCGCACTCACAATTGCCACACTGTAGTCTTGGAATGCAGCCTTACCATCTGATGTATTAATGGTGTTTAGCTCATCAACGATAGTCGCGCCATTGGTAATACTGTCACCCACGTTGGTCACGCTAACTTGATATTGAACTTGGCCGTTCGGGTTGTAGTGACAATCTGTACCCGTCGTTGATGGGAAAGTACATGTACCACTGTCTGCGGTAGTACTCAGCACTGACTTCTCGAAGTTCAATACAGGCACTACTGGTGGAATCACATCTGTTGTATCACTTTGATTGCCAGCTTTACCCGTGTTGCCATCGATATCACCCAGTGCATCTGGGCGAACTTTACCGGTAACCGTAAATTCAATGACTTCTTCGGGGGCAATATCGACTAACAGGTCAAGATCATCAGTCGCATCATAAGATTCAATATAAGTGTCTTGTGTTCCCGTTGTACCTGTTGAAGTAAAGGCATGAGAGATGTTTGTCTCTGAGAACGCAGATTTCGTCGTCCCACCAATCACCTCAACGCGAACGTTAGAGACGATATCTTGGATAACGGTTTGGTCACGCCACACGGGTTCGGTGTTGGTCACCGTAAATTTGTAGATGACCTCATCTTCCGGTTTGTAGGTGTCACCGGATACATAAGATTTGCCATCGATAGAGACAATTTCTTTGCTCACCGACAGGTTACTGCCCTCTGGCGTGACTTTCGCAGAATTGAAGTTGCTACCGTTGTATTTCGGAGTCGCAACAATCTGGTCGAGCGCGTCTTGGCGGATTTGAGACTCCATGACAAAGTCAATCCAACCACCCGGCGCAATTGAAAGTACAGGAATGTCGATGTCTGCATTCGCGCCGCCGGTATAGCCGTCAATTAGCGTCGTCGCTTCACCCGAGGTCGTCGCGGTCACTGTCCAACCATATTGGCCAAATGCCTGTAGCGTTTGTGAGTCAGACTCGCCCGCTGCGTTTTGCGCGACACGCACTTTAACGTTTGAGAAAAACTCTTTCAGTGATTTGTTGTACTCCAAACCTTTACCATTGTTCTCAATGCGCAAGTGGTAAACGATCTTTTCACCGTCTGTCGTATGGTTGTATGTGGTCTTGTGTGTCGCTAGTGATGTATCGGTGTACGCTTTATGCGACTTAGCAATGCTCACCGGCAGCATGTTCACTGGTTCTGACGGTAAATTATGACTGTTGTCAACCACCGCAACGTTGAGAATTTGGCCAACAGCTTTCTCACTGATCTTCGCTTTGATGGTGTAAGTAACAAAGGTTCCACCTGTCGCGAATCCGTTTGCGGCTAAGTTAAACTTAGTGTCGATATCGCTGTTATTGCTGACAGAGCCTGCATCACTGATACCACTCGAATCGGTACTGGTCACAATGGTCCATGAATCAAACGCACGACCTTTACCGCTTCCATCGAAGTAATCAGTCTGGATTTTGCTGATTTCATCCTTGATTGGCATCTCATTGATGTGAACGTTGTTCAGGTTCTTCAGTGAGATTTCATACTCGATGTAACCACCCGGCGTGTAGCCACCGCTTAACTCGGTAGTACCATCCTGATCGTAGATTTTGGTAACATGTTTAGAGAAGTCGTACTTCTCAGCAGAGGCTTTGGTCTCCGCACTCACGGTATCACCATCGACGGTAAGCAAGTTCAAGATCTCACCGACGGCGTTGTTGTTCACCTTCGCTGTGACAACATACTCAATAGTTGTGCCTTTAGGGATGGATGCATGAGTATCGATGTCTGCGTTATCAGCAATCTTGCCATCCAGATCGAGAATAGCCGAGGAGCTACCACTGACGATCCTTGGAACGACCGTCCAACCCGAGTCAAACGCTTTACCGCTCGTGCCATCGACAAGATCGACCATGATATTGGATAGTCGGTCGATAACAGGAATGTTGTATGCGTTGCCCTTACCATCGTTTTCGATCGTTAAGCGGTAAACCAGAGGTTGTCCCGGTTCATAGCTTGATTGATCTACCGTTTTGGAGAATGCTAGATGGTAGCTGTTCGGAATGACCGTGATACCACCAATGGTGATTGTGCCAGTCGCGTCTTCGCGCACTACACCAACAACTTCAAAGGTAACAGAGTCTTTTCCTGCGACATCAATCGTTGTATTGATGTCTTGATTATCCGCAACGGTGCCATCTAACGTGCCATCGGTTGTGCCGTCGCCACCATTAGAATCGTCCTTCGAAACATCTACTGTGAAACCTTTATCAAATGGCGTCGCTAAAGATCCATCCAACAACTGAGTCGTCACACCGGTAATGTTTTCACTTACTGCGTGGTCATTGACATAACCAGTTTGAGAAGAAACCGTCACTTGGTAGGTAAGCGTATCTCCCGGAGAGTAGAATTTTGATTCCACGCCATTAACCAATAGCTTTCTGACTACATCACCACCATTGTATGCGCGCTCCATCTCGTGATGAGAAACGTGTGATTCTTCAGTCACTTGGCCAAAGTCACGGTAGACGTAGGCGTCATTCTCAATTTTGTCATTTAAGTTACCCATTGAATCCTGAGAACCAATGACATTGTCTTTAACTCGAGCTTTAATGCGGAAAGTGCGTAAACCTTTAGATACAAGTGTCATCGTGTTTGATGCATCACCCGGTGGGTAGATAAAATCTTCGGTTGTTTGAGGTTGAAAACCGCCACCGTCATCATAGTCAAACTGCCAGTATTCAAATGGCGATTGGTCTGGGTAGTTTTCATACTGATTGTCTTTGTCATTCGCCAAAACAGAACGAATGTCTGTCAGTAAATCAACGACCTTAAGACCACTTTCTTCATTAGCGCCATTGTTAAAAACACGAATTTCATAAGTGACGTCATCGCCAGGAATGAAACGAACTTTGTCCGCCGTTTTCAGAATAGAAACGTTAAGAGAATCCCCCGATGTACCACCAATTTCAGCGGAAGAAGATTGGTTTAAGTTCGTCGATGGATCATAGATCTCTGCGGTATTAGAAATCTCATCTTCTACATAGTCATTTTTTACTGTAGCGTTAATGGTATAGACGACATAACCTTCTGAGCCATTGATCTTAGGGTCAATATCGATGTAGCTATTGATGTTGCCGTTATTTGGAAAACCTGACTTTTCACCTTCATAACTGCCTGTTTTAAATGGTGAATTATTGGAGTCTGTCGACGCTGTAATTGTCCAATCTGAGAACGCATTTAGGCCGAGGATATCATCCGTAACATGCACTTCGTTGGCATAGCCTGGACCAGTATTGACGATTGTGACTTTAAACGTCACCTTATCGCCGGGCTTGAAATCATCATCTGGTGTCGTTTTGGCGACAATAACTTTCGGGTCATGAGGGTAAACCACTACCGTGTCCGAAGCTGAGTTTTGAATGCTTGAGTCAGGCGTTTTAATTTCTGCCGTGTTATCAAATCGAGAGTAAATGATCTCGTTTTCATTTGAGCGATCGATTTGTGCCACGATGGTGTAAAGCACTTCAACGTTTGGCGGGATCTGCGCTGTGGTGTCTAGATCTGTGTTGTCACTGAAGGTACCGACATCTGTATAAGCAGGGTTGCCATCAAGTTGAGGATCATCCGAGATGATCTCAGCACTGATCGTCCACGACTTGAAGACTTGTTTTGACGTCGTGTCTGGTTCCAATATCTTCGCGGTGATCGAAGATAAGGCGTCTTTTACCGCCACATTTGTCGCATAACCGTTTTCTTTATCGTTCTTCAGGCTGATTTGGTAAGTGACTTCGGTATCCAGCTTAGAATAAGCCGTCTGCTCACCATGAAAACCTGAGTCAGTATTGGTCTTAACGCGTTTGTTTAGCTCAATCGCAAAATCACGAGGATCAGAACCACGGTCTGCATAGACAGAGCCATCCACCGTGACTTCGTTTGAGATATGACCATTTGCAATTGGGTTAGTGTCAGCAACGATGGTGTATTCGATATAGGAGTGAGGTTGAAGCGTTGCGATGACATTTAAATTGTCAGGGTGTTTAACTTCTCCGGTAATCCCCGTATTTGAAGCAGTTGCTGGTGTGCCATCGTCTTTAAATGCTTCAGCGGTGATCGTCCAATCCGAATAAGCATTGATTTCTTTGCCGTTGATATCGGTTGTTTTCACTGAGTTCAGGTCATCTAGCACCTGAACTTGGTTTGCAAAACCATCACCGTCGTTCGTCACGGTAATGGTGTAAGTAAGAGTCTGGCCTGAAGAGTAAAAACGGCTATCTACATCTTTACTTGCGCGCAAGTTGTCATCTGGTGTTTGAACGCCCGAGCCTTCTTCAGTAACGTTATCGTTAGAACAGCTTGGGTCGTCATCAAGAATGAGACCTGTGCTGGTATCATTGGTTTTCGCAGTCAGCTTGTACTTGATGGTTTTACCTGGAGCGATATCTGGGGTTAGCGAAAGTGGGCTCGACGTCCAAGTGCCGTAGCTAAAGGTGCCAGGGTCCGAGCCAATCGAATCCTCACCCGAAATAACCTCAACTTTCCACTGCTCAAAAGCTTGACCATCTCCTGCACCACCCGCTTGCTCAGTCTTAACACACGTCAGGTTATCTTGAACTAACAGGTTGTTGGCAAAATATTTTGATGAGCCATTTGTAACAGTAATTTCGTACTCAATTTCACCACCTGGTACATATTCGGATGCAGAAGTGGTTTTAGAAATAGAGATATCAGAATCCGTCACACTCAACACTTTTTCAGCATCAACCGTATCAGAAATACTGGAGCTTTCGACCAATGAGCCTGAGTCATCCGTTACAGAAGCAGTAAAACCTTGCAAGGTGCCAATCGTGATTGGGGTAAGGGTTGCTTTAATTTGGTAAGTGATCGACTCACCCGGATAGATAGAAACGGTATCGTCAAAATCGACATCCGTCTGCGTGCTGCCTTGGTAGTCAGAAAGTGAGTTACTGCCAATGCTTGAAACCGTGATATCCCAAGTCGTGAAGGGGTTACCATCCACATCGGTGTTGTTGTAAGAAGGGGATAAATTGTTAGCTAAACCATTGCGGCTAACTAGGTCTTTAATGTTTTGTTTTACATGATAATTATGAGCAATCGCGCCACCGTTGTTACTCACCTTCAATTCAAAATCCACCTCACCGTTAATCAGGTATGGCGATGTTGAATTGAGCGTGTGTCCCAGTTCAATTTCAGGATCAGATGGAGGCGTTGATAGCGGGTTGCCGTCGACCGTGCCAGCACGAGTCGTGGAGCTTGCTTGGGTATCAATATCGGAGACTAAGTCCGCAGCAACCGTTGCTTTGATGGTGTAAGTAATGTAACCACCAACAGAGATCTCCGCATCGGTGACTGACAAATCTCCTGTTGTTGCAAAGGTACCCGCATCGCTCCCTGATGAAGCGACGGCACTAATGCTCACGCTGCTAAATGCACTCCCGGTTGTGCCATCTAACTTTTGTCCTGTTAAAGACGCAAACTCTTGCTCAATATCTAATCCTTTAACCGCATAAGCACCGTTATTGGTTGCCGTTAAAGAATAAGTCAGTGTGCCGCCAACATCGTATTCGGTCGGGCTAACGTATTCTTCGAGAAGATAATCATATTCAGCCGGAGGGAAAGTAATTGTATCTGGGTTAGTAAAAGTCGTCTCTGTGCCGGAAACCGTTCCTTTTACTTCGGTGTTGCCAAGAACAATATCTTCAGCAGCATCATCAGCAACCGTCGCTTCAATTTGATAAGTAATACGCCCTAGCGGTAATAAGTTTGCGCCGGTCACATTCAGGTTGCTATTGCTAGAGGAGTAAGTACCTGAATTCGTACCTAGCGTGTGAGTATCAGTGATCTTGACACTACTGAACGCCCTATTCGAACCAGACATCACATCCCAAATGGCATTCGTTACGGAGACATCACTGATCGTGCTGATCGTCGTATTTCGAACTTCAATCGAGTATGTAATGACCTGTCCATTTTCGTAAGGCAGACCGAATGTTGGATTAAAGGATATTTCTATTTCCCCTGCAGCTAATGCTTTGAAAGGAAGCAAAAACATCAGCAAAAACAAGGCTAGATAACGTTGAACAATTGGCACAATACTTTTCCGACTCATATAAAATATTAATTATTCAGATATTTATGACTAAGCTAGCAATAGCGTCAAAAACTAGGCGCCGAGATATTGGCGACAGAAAAATTAACATTGTCACGTTTCTGTCATTTTTTATTCGGCATCCGTTAAAACTTTTTGGCTGTCAGTTCTGGTTCAGATTTGCGACAGATTCGAGCTGCGCAGAGGTAATAAATTCACCAAATGTTTCACACCAAATAATAACGGTCGTGTAGTTGTCTAAAGGCAGATCTTGAGGAAGAGTGACCATAAAACGGTCAAATGTTTTCACGTCACCCACATTAATCATTTGCGGCTTCAATCGATTGAAATCAGCTTCCGTTTCAACGAATGTTGGAGAGAGGTAAACTTTGTAATCAGGGCCAGGAGCTAACTCACCTTGGAACGCGATGGTGTCCTCAGTTAACCAGATCTCCCCTTCTCCCCAGTGCAGGAAATCACTGTCAGTTCGATTGCGATCAAAAGAACCTTGATACAGCACACCTTCAGTGGAATTAGAGATGACGGAAACATCCGGGGAATCCGGTTGAATAAGAATAGGTAGAGCGTAAATTCCCGCAGCAAAACCAGCCAAAACACATAAAGTGTGGCTTACAAGCAACAAAATCCATTTCATAGTTATATACCTAGCTTTAGCTAACACGACGTCACTAATAAAGTTAGTCTATAAATCTCGCTAAATCAGGGTATTACCCATAACTCAGAAAATTCCTATATGTTTTTCAGGTCAATATCACAATTCTCGTTATCATATTGCGATTCTAGATACTTAAATCGAATAATTGTTATTCAGCCAAGTGCAACTCATGGAAATGCAAATGAAAATAATTTGTGCTAAGGGCAAAACGGTTTTATTTCATCTAGGATGTATTGGCCAGCGCTTGAGAAAGTAGGAAAGGAGGAGAAAATAGAGTGGAAGTACGGGATAAAGGTAAAAAAAGCCAGCCTTTATTGGTTCAATTCTAGGCTGGCTTTTTTAATTATTGTTTAGGTTGGATGGTTGGCTGCTCTATCGAACCTTCTTTGAATACGATGAAGGCTCGGCGGTTAAGGGCATTGGCTTCTTTCGAGCGTTCATTGATAACCGGTTGTAGCTCACCAAACGATTTCACTTCCCATAAGAATTGCGATGGGTCGATTTTGGTTTTCAGATACTTCACCACTTCAGATGCTCGGCGCTGTGCCAACTTCTCGTTGTATGACAGCGAACCAATTTGGTCAGTATGGCCTGCGACAAGAATACTGCCCTGCAAACCTTGTAGCTTATCAGTGAAGCTGTCCAATTTAGCTAAGTCTTCCGGCTTCAGTTCAGACTTGTCGAAATCGAAGTGCGGTGTCATCGCCATGTAGATTTTGCGATCCGGTTTTGGTGGCTCACAAAATGGCATTTCTTCATATTTTTGCGCTTCTTCGAACACCACAAAAGCACGACGGTTTTCAGCACGATCTTCATCGGTTTTACCTAGCGCTAGTGGCTGCGTTTCACCAAAATACTTCACTTCCCAGTCATAATGGTCTGGGTCGAGTTTTTCTTTCAGGAAGCTTTCCACTGATTGAGCGCGGCGCAGTGACAAGGCTTCGTTGTATTCCAGTGAGCCTTTGTAATCGGTATGACCAACAATGGTAATTCGACCGCTTAAGCCTTCGATTTCATGCGCGAAGGCATTCAAACTCGTCGCATCCACGTCTCGAATGTTGTACTTATCAAAAGCAAAGTGCTCTGCCACAGCAATGTGAATTTCTCGCTCTGGCGCTAAACATTCGCTGATTAAGAATTTCGATACGTCCAAGTCGGTAAATTTGTCTCGGTTCTCTTGGCTTACGTAAGTATCAGTGGCGCAACCTGCGACAAGCAGCGTGCCCACTACCCCACCAAGAAGACGAAGGGTTGTTTTCATAAATTCCTCTCACTCATTCACGGATGGGGTTATAACTTACCAACCAAGTTGATGAATACGCCTTGTGCGTCGTAGTCGTCATCGTTGGTTAAGTCGCTATCAAAGGCAGAGAAGTTGTAACCAATACCGACTTTGAAGTTGTTGCCGATGTGCTTGTTCACTGACACCAAGGCACCATGTTCTAACTCATCATTTAAGGTGTCCGTTTTCCAGTGGTATTCACCGGTGACATCCCACTCTTTCATTACTCGGTAAGAAGCGCTCAAACCATACAGATCAATGTCACTTTTGACGATTTCGTTCTTGCCGGATTCACGCGCAAAGACTTCTTCTTTGTCTTTGTGTGCGTATTTCGCGCCGACATCCCAGTTTTCATCGATGCTGTAAATCGCTTCGACTTCGATGATTTGACTGGTTTCATCTTGGTAATCCACGTCGCGGTCTAGTTGGTCATAATCCGCAATATAGGTATAACGGCTCAATAAGTTCAGACGGTCGTTGTAGATTGGACGGTATGCTAAGCCACCTGTTGCTTCGACAAAGCGCGCCATAGTCTCACCTGTGGTTTGACTCTCAGTGATCGAGTAGTTGTACTTACCAAACAAGGTGTGCTCTTCCGTTAAGCGATGCGTGTAACTGTTGGTCGTCACGATCTGCTCCAGCTCTCGCTGTGCGACATCGGGATCGTCTTCGTTCTTGTCGACACGGTATTCCAGTTTGTGACTCAAGTTGATGTCATCCAAATCGATTGACGCGTTCAAACTGACCGATTGTCGCTCGGTGATTTGGTTTTCATCGTCTTCGATTTCACCTTGTTGATAACCAATGCCCATTTCGACATCGTCCGTCACGTCATAACCAAATCCGTAGGAGTCGATACGGCCGTGGCCATCGTTTTCATCGACAAATTGGTTCTCTTGGTAGAAATCCACACTTGAAGTTAGGTCAGCACGTTGGCCAACAATCACGTTGTTTTCACCTTCGTAGTTGTCATCCACGTAAGTGACATAGGTAGAGTGGTCGTCAGAGACATCATATGTCACCGTCGCTTCGGCAATTTCGCCGCGATCACCAGTGGTGTACTCACCGCCCAGTGATAAGTCTTCCAACACGCGGAACTCAGCACCAACAGAAACGCTGTCATTATCGTCGTAGTCGTCCGATTGGTTCATGGTGGTTTGGCCTTTGACGTACACGCTGTTGTCGCTGTCCCACATATAATCCAAACGTAACCCCGCCAAGGTTGCGTTACTTTGCTCATCGGCTTGGTTGAGCTCATCCACCTGTTGGCCTGCTGCCGATAGCTTGATGTGCTGAGTCAATTTGAATTGGGTTTCTAGCTCAATGGTCTCAGAATCGGTTTTCAGATTGCCATCCATGTCACGCTCTTCGTTGGCAGAAAAACGCGATAACACAGCAATACGGTCAGTGGCTTGCAGACGCAATTCCGCCCCATACGCTTCTTGCTCAAGGTCGTCGCTGCTACTTGCATAGCTGTAACCGGCGTCTTTGTCTTTGTACCAAAGTTTGACGTCGTTACCGACCGCACCGAAGATGCTCGGCGCCAAGTCATATAAGTTCGCAACGGCTGTCACTTGAATGCTGTCACCTTCGCGGTCTTCTAGACTGTCACCAATCGGCGTAAAGGTTAAACCACCATCGTACGAGACAAAGTTCGACTCAGTTTGTCGACCTTCACTGTGAGCGAATTCCGCTTTAATGAACGTTCCTTCCGTTGCGCGAAGCGTTAAATCAGAGCTGTAAACTTGGTAGTTTTGGTTGTCTTTCTCTTCCGTCGCGTAGGTGACGCCAAGGCCGATGTAGTCATTCACCCAGCCTTTAACACGGCCGCCGTAAGACATCGCATCCAGTGAGTCAGAGCCTTGAGGGACGTATTCGTAGTCCACAACCAGATAGTTTTCGTAATCGTCGTTGCCTTCAATCACGCTGCCAAAGCTGTCAGACATGATGTTGTCTAGCGGCTTAGTCAGGATAATTCGGCCTTGGTATGGGTCGAATTCATAGTCACGCCCCGGCTCTAGTGGCACTTCATTTTGCGTTAAGCCGCTTTCATCCACAACCCTAACGTAAACCTTGTCACTGCCTGGTACTGCTTCGCCGTGACGCAAGAAGTAAAGTGAGCCGCCAGTGCCAAGAAATTCATCGTGTGCATACAGAGAATCTGCTTCTGCTGCAAAACCAACGATGTTCAATCGGTCTTCACCGTACTGAGTTGTATCGCGAGTGCGGTAGTCCGCTTTAAAGCCATATAAGCTACGGTTGTAATCGCTGGTTTCTGTGCCTGTGACGCCCGTGTTGTAGTTACCCCACAAGTACTGCGACTTGTCGTATTCTACATTTAGGTAGACTTTGCCTTTGGTATTGACCACTTTCTCGATGTTTGAGCTGTCGCCATAGTTGCCGTAGTACAACTCGTCATCGTCTTCTAGAATGTCAAACACGTCTGAATCTTCCGATGCAAACGGGTGCTTAAACATGTCTTTCAGTTCACTTTCTTTGGTGTCAAAGTGGGTAGTAATACGCAGCTTGTCACCAAACTTACCTTGGCCAAAGTACGCCAAACGACCTTGGTTATAGATGTCATTTTGGTATTGTTCATCAACGCCAAGCGCTGCACTGTTACCTGATACGTTGTTCTTACCGATGTACAAATCTGCCAAACCAGTTTGTGCATAGTAAGTGTCTGGGATACGCACGTAGAGTTGGTAACGGCGCTCATCGCCATTATCAAACACGACTTTGGTTGGGAATACATACGCGTCGGTAGGTAGGTACTGCTCTGCGTACAAGTTACCATCTTCAACGTCGAACTCGTCTTCGCCAATGATGACTTTATCAACGCCTTTAAGGCCGGTACCAATAAACTTCGCGAGACCTGCGTCGGTCGGAATGTTGTGACGCATCAACTTAGCTTGGCCATAGCTGCGGCCTTTGCCTTCTTCGTCTTCGTTGTCGTTTCGGTCGATGTCCACTTCTGCATCCGGACGAACGAGATCCGTCACACCCACCGTAGTGACATCCATATTGCCGTCTTTGTCCCATGCTTTTAGTCGGAACAACAGCTGGCCGCCAACATCAAACTGGTAGTCTATATCTGTAGCACCGTCCCAGTTGATATCAAAATCGTTGGCCAACTTATCGCCTTCTAGCACGGCAATCGGCTCGGACAAACCAAAGTCGCCCACGCGATAAACTTCAAGTTGGTATTTTTTGATGTAGTAGCTGTAGTTAGTGGTAATGGTGAAACCAACGCTATCGCGCAGCGTACCCTCTTCCACTTCTAGCTCATCACTGACGCTCACATCCAGCACAGGGTCAAATCGCGTGATATCACGACTCGCCCAAATTGCGCCTTGGTCTAAATAAATACGCGATGCGTCGTCTTCTTGTTTTGGTGTTTCGACCGAGATATCAGTGGTCTCTGACTCGAGTTTTTCTAGCTTGCTGGTATCAGCTGCCATGCCCATCATCGGCATGGCAGAAATAATACAGGTAGCTAAACGAGACTTGCTAAATACTTTCATACAAATTCCAGATACTGCTCCAATGACTCACTACTCTTGCTCGGTGTCTTTCGCTTTGCGATGAACACTGAAGTTAAACTTCGTGAGCTTATTCGGGGTAATTCGCAACACTTTCGGGTTTTCGCTCACCACTTCCATCGAAGTCGGTAACGAGTCAGTGTCTAACTTCACTAGGAAGTTTTTCCCTTTCTTATTCAGCACCCATTGGTCGGGCACGTGGTAGCGTCCGTACTGGTCTGTATGAATGACGATGCCTTCCACCGTCATCAGCTTGACACCAGGTATCCCGTCTTCATAAACCCCTTTGTTCTCAATCACGATTTCCCACAAGTAGGCATCGCCATGTCGATAGAGGTTTCTTGTGACGTTAAGATTCTCTGCACTTAGGCCGTTCTTTTTGTCTGATTCATGAGCAAACTTGATTTGGCCTTGCGCATCAAATTCGATGCGGGAACCACCGTCCGATGTGACGGTAAAATCAAAGCTCTCACGAGTACGTGTTTTGAATTGAATCGCGACAGATTTTGTTTCAGAAATGGTGCGGTTTATCGAGTGGCCCCAAAGATCACCCAATTCAACACCTTCTTGCACGGCTGAAATCACTTGACCATTGTCGTGCTCATCCTCAACCGACAGCTCTTTCCCATCGCGGACGACGATTGTAGAGCCAGCGATGTAGTCCTGTGTAGGCAAGTTGGCAATCAATTCCACATCAAATGCCGTCGCGTCTGCTTGGAAACCGTCTTTGTTGTGGTCTTCAAACACCTTACCGATGATGGATGAGGTATCGAATACCTTGTCCGGTTCTACGGTCACTTTGGCACTGTCTTCGTTCGACACCGCAAGGCCATCGACTTTCGATACCGCGGTGTTGATGTAGTCTCCAAACGTTGCGCCAACGGAAACTCGCAGTAGATAACGAATACGTAGCTTCTCGCCCGGATCGAAGTTCAATGAAGTAAACAGCAACTTGCCCGTGTCTGATGGTTCGATCGTCAACACTCGATCGTCTTCATTACCAAACTCACCATCTGGGCCACTCAACACCACTTCCGATGTATCAAGGATGTACTTGAAGCCGCCTGGGTAACGGTCTTCCACTGTGACGTTTTTGAAGTACGATTCGTTGTTGTTTTCTACAATGACTTCGTATTCCACGGCATCGCCCACTTGCGCGGTGTCTTGCAACGCAGCTTTTGTTAGCAGAAGTTCACCACTGTTATCTGGGATCTTCTTGATGTGCGTGGTCACGCTGTCACTGGTTTGTGTACCGTCGGTTTCTGTCGCGGTAAAAGTGTTAGTGATCTCGTCATCCAAACCTTTACCTAGCGTGCCCACAACTTCAAAGGCGAACGCATTACGTTTTTTCGACTTCAGGTTGACCGTTAAGTCCAAATCTTCGCTTGCTGGGAAGGTGTGGCGATCAATCACGCTGCCGCTGTCGTCTACTTCGACACCTTCGATGGTCCAGTCGGTGAAGACTTTGTTGCCCGCTTCATTTTGCAGCTCACTGATTTCATCGGTTAGACGAACATTGGCTGCGTTACCATCACCTTGGTTTGTCACGGCTAAGTAATAAGTGACGGAATCATCATCCGGTGTGTATTCCGGCTTATCAGAACGCTTCTCGACCACAAGCTCAGCAGGAACAGGCGGTAAATCCAACGCTGCAACTTGGTCTGCTGAACCCTGCACTGAGGTTGGCGAAGGCATCATGCCTTTTGAGCGCGCCATTGCAGCCGGATTCCACGTCAGATCTAAGTAGTAACCGAGTACATCAATGTTGGTCAGCATGTCTTCGTTGACGGTCAACGTGAAGGTGTAATCAATCTTACCGCCCGGTGCGATATCAACGATGGTGAACAGATCTTTATCGTCTTCATAATCGCCCGGTTGAGTTTCAGCCCCCTGCCAATCGGCCGTTAGCGTCCAATCATCAAAGGCTTTGTCACGAGAACCATCGATGTAATCACCCATGGATTCACTGAACTGGGTATAGATAGCAACGTTCTTCGCAATACCGCGTCCAATGTTTTCAATCACTAGGTGATATTCCACTTTTTCACCCGGCACGTAATGTGGTGCGTCGGTATAAAGCTCAGCTTGCACAACCGCACTCACACTCTGAACAGGAGGGCTGATCACATCCCCACCATCGACTTGCGCGGTGTTCACAATGGCCCCAGTCGCTGAATCCACAACCGTCCCTTTCGCGCGGAATACCACCTTACCTTTTGGTGCAATATCCACGCTGTATTCTGTTGGGCTAACTGATTCGACATTGCTGCCTATGGTTTGTGATTCAACCTCAAGCGATGTTGAGCCATCTACAAACGCAGGGCCTGTCGTACCATCGTAATAACCAACTTGGATAGAAGACATGTCATCCACCACGCTCAAATCGGTGATGTAGTTATTCGAGGTGTTCTCGATAGTGATCAAGAACTCCAACTCTTCACCAGGCTCGTATTCGGTTTGAACGTTTGTTTTGGTGGCAACAAAATTGGAATCCATCGGCAGCATAATCGCCGTTGAATCTTGAGAAACACCGTTGTAAGTGACGGTTGCAGTGTTGCTGATCTCACCAATCGCGGTGGTACGGATCAGCGCTTTCACACGGAAGGTCACGGTACTCTCAGGCGCAATATCCATGGTTGCATTAATGTCATCGCTCAGCTCGAACGTTTTTGGTGTCACAACCGTACGTTCATCCGATGCTTCGTATGTCACTTCCCACAACATAAACGCCGATTCTTTATTACCACTGGTGGTGTCAACATCGATGTCACTGATGATGTCTTTCAGTTCAACACCAGAAGCAAACGCCAATGATGTGTTACTCACGGTAATGTCGTAGTTGATCAGCTTCGTCACTTCATAGGTTGGCGTGTCTACCGATTTGTCGATGGATACCGTCGCGAGGATCGGTGTACTGATTGCGCTTTTTTCTGTTGTATTCCCTTCAAACGTTGTACTCGCGGTATTGGTGATGTCACCCGTCGCATTGGCTACCGTTGTCGCTTGAATGGTATAAACGATCGTATCTTCAGGAGCGATATCCAGCGTCTCTTTCAGATCTTCACCTGTTGTTGGTGCTGGTACTGGCGTTTCACCCGTTGTTGAAACCGCTGAAATCTGAATTGAACTTGGGTCAAGCGCTTTTCCTGTGGTACCACCAGCAAGCGTTGTTTCAATCGACTTCAATGTGTCTTCAATTTCAACGGCTTCTGCCCAACCTAAGCCGTTGTTCTTAACCGTCACGGTATAAGTCAGCGTATCACCCGGTAGGTATTCAAGCTTGTCGACTTCTTTCGCCAACGTGACTTGTGCGTCTTCAGGCAAATACGTCGCTTCCGCTGTGTAGTCTATGCCATCACTGTTCACTTTAACTAGGTTAGTGATGTTGCCTTTGGCCTTGTCGTTAACGGTATTCGTCACAACGAAAGAGTAACTATCACCAGGATGGATACTGTAAGTCGCGCTGTAACCTTGATCGGTATCGATCACGTTTTTACGAGCGTTCAGCAAAGGATCGCCACTACCACCGAGTACTTCATCACTGATCACCCATTTACCCGAAAAGGCTTGTGCTTTGTCAGTACTGTTCGCCACATCGGTCATAATGGTATCGATGCGATCCACCAACACTTGGTCGACCAAGTAACCTTCACCGACGTTAGTTAACGTAATTTTGTACGCAACAGGCTGACCCGGTTGGTATTTCGCATCCGGTTCTGCAATAGGCGTAGTCTCTTTGATCAGTTCCAATTGGCCCGGTTTTGGTGTGATGTAGCCTTGCTCAAGTCGAGCAATCTTAGAATCATCAAGACCGTGTTTTAGGTATGCCGTGTTGGTGAATCGGCCAATTGCATCATCACGAACCTTGCCTTCCACGTGAATGCGGAGAACCGTGTACTTATCTCCGCCGCCAGTGCCTGCGTCATCACGACCAGCCATTTTGATCGCTTCTGATGGCAAATCGATATCTGGATTCACGGCGCCAACATAAACATCCAGAGCAGTGAAGTCATTTGCCGTTGGATCACTTGGAGCAGAGTTAAACAGCACTTCGTAATCAAGCGTCCACTCTTTAAGCGCCGTCTGCATTGAACCATCAACCGTCTCGACTTCAAAACTACTAATAATGTCACGCAGTGAGAACAAACCGGAATCGACATCATCATTGGTAATATCGATGTAGTAGTTGATAGTGCCGCCTGGGACATATTCTGGAGTATCGGTCCACTTATCGATCAGGATTTTTGAACGCCCCGCCTCAAGCACAATGTCATTCGTGTCATTGCCATTCACTTGCGCCGTATTGGTAATCGAGCCCGTTGCTGAAGCAGAAACGGTCCCCTTCACGTCAAACACGATGTGTTCACCTGGGCGAAGATCTACCGTGGCATTCAAAGGTACGTTGCCGTTGTAGTTACCTTGAACGTCGTAGGTTCCCGCAGGCTCAACAGCAATACCTGTGTTCCATTCAGTGAAGGCATCTACACCATCTTCCGTTTTAATATTGTTAATGGCGTCGATAACACGAACGTCATTAGCAATGCTGTCGCCCGTGTTTTCTAGGGTGACTTGATATTCCACATCACCGCGAGGAGCATAAGTACAGCCACTGCCATCACTAGAAGGAACCGAACAACTCGCGGAATCGCCATCGGTGTACTCTAACGTCTTGAAGTAGTTGATTTCTGAAGGCTTAGGTGGAATAGGTTCAGACGAATCCGACTTACCATCAGCGGTCACTCGGTTCGCTTCAATCTCACCCAGTGCGTCGTCTATTACTGTACCTTTCAGGTTAAAGGTCAGCGCTTCTCCAGCTGCAATATCCACTTCGATATCGAGATTACCGGCTACGCTGTAACCCGGAACATAGGTATCAATGTTCGCGTCGATACCATTACTCACCGTATGACTGATATCACCAGAGGCATACGCCGGTTTGGTTGTACCGCCAATAACTTCAACGCCAATATCGGTCACCGTATCTTGAATACGCACATTGTTCGCCCACCCATTTTCTGGGTTAGTAACCACGAATTCGTACTCCACTTCATCACCAGGAATGTAAGTATCTCCTGAGGTGAAAGGTGCACCATTAATAGACACGACGCGTTTTTCCACATTGATGTTGTTCGCCAAAGGCAGCAATGTAGCCGTGCGGTTTTTGCCATCGTAGTTCGCGGTGTTTTTAATATCACCCAGTGCATCTTCGCGGATAGTGCCATGGACGGTGAACGTCAATGATTCCTGAGGGGCGATAACAATGTCATTATCAATATCGATATTATTGCCATCGACAAAATCTACCGCTTCGGTAATTGAGCCCGTTGCCGCGTCTTTGACTAGGCTTACTTCCCAGCCAGCAACAAAAGGTTGTCCAACCGGATCGCCACCCGCCGTCAAATTATCTTCCGCAATACGGGTTTGAATCGCAGAGATGGTGTCTTTTAGATGAGAGCCATACTCGGTGCCATAGCCGTTGTTTTTCAGCTGAATACGGTAGTAGACCTCACTCTCACCCGCTGCTTGCGAGTAAGTCGTTTTCTCTGTACTGAATCCAGCGTCAGAGAAGGCTTTCTTATTGAAGCTGATTTCCGGATCGGCCATAGAAGACGGAGGAGAAATCGCAATAAGTTCATTACCATCGTCTTCATCAATAAACGCACGGTTACTAAAAGAGCCCACCGCTTTCGGACTGATCTTCGCAAGAATCACGTAGCGAACATAAGGCGTAGTTAAGAAACCACCGAAGTCTTTGGCTGCAATATCAAAGTGGGTATTGATGGGCTGATTGTCTTGAATTGAGCCGTCTACGTCTGGATCGGTGATTCCTGAACCATCAGAAGTGGCTTCAATTGTCCAACTGTCAAACGCAGGCCCACGAGTACCGTCATAGTAATCGGTAGTAATCTCATCAATTTCATCACGAATACTGATGTCATCAACGTGTGCTTCTGCAACGTTTTCGATCAGAATCTCATACTCAACGTAGCCACCTGGCATGTAGTGAGTTGCACCAGTTAGCTTGTTTCCATCCACATCGTAGTAAGCAAGGATGTTCTTCTCGTAGTCGATCTGACGAACAGTTTGTCTAATCTCATGCGAGATATTATCGCCATCAACGGTGAGTAAGTTGACAATGTCGCCATTGGCTTTGTCATTAACCGTCGCAACCACTTCATATTCCAAGGTTGCCCCCATTGGAATATCAGCCAATACGTCTAGGTTACTGTCGCTGGAGGTATAAACATTGCCAGCACCTGCGCCTGCGTCGACGTACTCTTTATTGTCGCCGGTCGCCTTTGAGGTAATATCCCAAGTAACGTATGCATCACCTGTACTGCCATCAACGAGATCTACCGAGATATCTTCAAGATTATCGACAATAGGAATGTCATCAGCATTGGCTTTACCGTCATTCTCGATGATCAAACGATAGGTGACCGTTTTACCCGGCTCGTAAACCGTTTCATCAGTGATTTTGTCAAAATTCAGATGATAATCATTCGGAATAACAATGGTGTCACGATAGCTGATATCACCAACCGCATCGGGACGAATCATCCCCTTCACGGTGTACGTGACATCTTCTCCTTCATCGATATCAATCGTGGTCACAATGTCATTGTTGTCAGCGACCGTACCGTCTTTTGTACCATCTGTAGTGCCCGCATTCGCAAGATCACTTTTCTCTACACTTACGCTGAACTGATTAGTCTTTGTCGTAGGATCATAGAACGGGTTGCCCGTTGATCCATCTTGCAATTGAACTGAAATACCATTAATCAATTCATTCACATCAACGTTATTGCGGTAGCCTTTACCATCTTGTGAGGTGTACTTAAAGGTATAGATCAGCTCATCACCTGGAGAGTAACGGTTGATGTTAGTGGTACGGAAAACATCACCATTGTTGTAAACCTGATGGTTTTCAGCAACGGCACGCTTTAAGTACTCACATGAAGTTGTACAACCTGCATCATCTTTGTGAATCAACAATGCCTCGTTGCGGATCAAATATTGTTCACCCGCTTCTACTCCGTTAGAAACCGCATTGTCTTTGACCAACGCTTTGATCTTAACGGTAATAAAATCGTTCGCAGGAATGTTAAGCGGGATCTCAACATCGTCGGTATTAGGCGTACTGTAGGCACCACCATCAACTGAATACGACCAATGTTCAAACGGATTTTGCTCAAGTAAATCCTCTGACTCACCATCTTTGTCATTCGCAAGCGTGGTTGTGATTTCACTCAAACGGTCGATCAAGATCAGATCCATTTCTGGAATATCACCATTGTTGCCGATCACGATGGTGTACTCGAGATCTTCACCAGGGGTGTAACGCACAACATTGGTTGTTTTAGTCAACGCAACGTTGATGTCATAAGCACTGTCTTTGTTGTCGATTTGAGCAGAAGAGCTGTGATCGCGGTCCGTTAATGGATCGTAAACATCAACACGGTTAGAAACCTGATCGAATGGATAATCATTTTTGACGATACCGGAAACTTCATAATGCACCCACCCTCCCGGAGTGATATCAACGTCGGTATCGATGTTTTCGTTGTCTGAAACGTCACCGTAGCGTGAGCCTGGCTCATCGGTATTTGTTGAACCTGTTATAGACCAGCTGGAGAAGAAGTTCAGCGCTTCGATGTCATCCTTAACGGTTGCATCATTGGCGTAACCCACTCCACGGTTGTAGATGTAGATATCAAACGTTGCACGCTCACCAACAATAAAATCAGTGTTTTGAGCGGTTTTCGCCACAACGAGATTCGGTTCGTTTGGATGCGTTGTGACTGAATCCGCTAGATTGATGTTGTCTTCTGCGTCAGTCGACTTGACGGTTGCTGTGTTAGAGAAAGATCCCCACAAGATTTCAGTATCAACACTGCGATCAAGAGTACCAACAATGGTGTATGTGATGGTTACACCCGGTGGGATTTGAGCGATAACATCAAGATCGTTGTTATCAGAAAAGTCTCCTGCGTCAGCGGCTACTTTTAACCAAGGCGAATCTGCCTCAATGTCTGCTGAAATAGTCCACGAGGTGAAGACTTTCTTCATCGTACCAGCAGGCTCCAGCAGTTCTGCCTCAATGGTTCTGATGTCATCTTTAATTTCGATATTAGAAGCAAAACCATTGCCTTCAGGGTTAGTCACACTGATGGTGTAAGTCACTTCATTGGTCGTATTGGTGTACCAGCTTTCTTCATCATTCCCATCTACGCGCTTATCCAGCACTAGGTAGTAATCACGAGGGTAAGAGCCTCGATCCGAATAAAGCTTGCCATCCACTTCAACTTCGTTTCGGATTTCATCATCCGCAATTGGGTTAACTACTGCAGCAATCGAATAAATAATGGTTTCTTTAGGGGCAACTGTCGCATTTACATCTAAGATGTTCTTATTGCTCTGATTACCAGCAATTTCGCCCGTAAAGCCCGGCTTACTGTTTGTGGAAACATTGCCATCCTCATCATAAGAGGTCGCCGTTACCACCCAACTTACGTAAGCTTTGGTTGATGTACCGTTGATAGAAGTAGTGGTTACAGAAGCCAGATCATCATAAACAGGAACGTCGATCGCGTATCCTTCACCGCTGTTTTCTACCGTGATGGTGTAGTTTAGAGTACTACCTGACGAGTAGTAGCGAGAGTCTACTTCTTTTTGAACTTTTAAGTTGGAGTTCGGCATTTGAACACCAGAACCAATTTCGCCTAGGTTATCCCCCAAACAAAGTCCCGCATCTGTGCCATCATCAACAATCTGACCAACACTGTTATCTGCGACTTGCGCAACAAGTTCGTAGCGAACATACCCTTCCGGAGCGAGATCCACTTTTAAGTTGATATCTTTTTGACTCCAGTCGGAATACTCGTCGACGTTACCGTAGTTAGAACCATCTCCCCTTTTACTGGCAACTCTCAGCTTCCACTTCTCAAACGCTGAATCAACATCACCATTCACCTGTTCTGTACGAATACATGAAAAACTGTCTATTACCCTGACATCATTGGCAAAGTATTTCGAATCCGCGTTCGAGATTTCGATGTCGTAAACCACTTCATTCTCACCAGAAACACCTGGCACATACGTCGTGTCTTTAGTTCGCTTGTTTCGTTTAATTTGGCTCGATGATGAATCGAGAACCTCTTCCGTGTTTAGCGTATTTGCAAGCACGCCAGCTGAATCAGCGCCGCCTTCGTCGTTAAGAACTTTCGCCTCCAACTGAGGGATCTTACCGATAGAAACGGGACTTGCATGCACCACAATGGAATAAACGATCTCTTCACCAGGGTAGATAGACACTTTATCGTCGAGTGATTTGTCGGTTTGCTTGCCCGATGCTTGTAGCTCAGAAAGGCTGTTCGAGCCAATCGATACTACTTCATTGGTCCAAGTCGAGTACGGGTTACCCGTTGTGTCGTCGGCATTTTTGTCGTTACTGATGTCGTTGCCTAGATCCGACTTCAACGAGTCCATCAACTGCTGAACAGTGTAGTTGTGAGCGATACCTGCACCAGAAGCGTTACGCACTGTGATGGTGTATGAGAAATCTTCGCTAACGAGATAATCGTCCGTTTTGTTGAGCGAGTGCGAGAGTGTGACATCAGCGTCTTTTGGCGGCGTTGTGATGCCACCCGCTGATTGGTTGTCGTCACGTGTTTTTGCTTCAGCGCTGTCATTGATGATGTCGCCGACCAACGTTGAATCGATTTGACCTCGAATGGTATAGGTGACTGAACCACCAACTGCGATAGATACATCCTTCGCATCCAAGTTACCGCTTGTTGAGAACGTCCCCGCATTACTCCCTGAACCCGAAGTAGAAGAACTGTTAGATACAGACGTAAAGGCTGAAATCATTGCACCATTGATGTCTTCGGCCTCAATATCGGACACAAGGTCGGTAACCGTCATACCTTGGATTTTTGCAGAGCCTGTGTTCGATACTTTTAGCGTGTAAACCAGAGCCTGCCCTGTGCCATATTTGTCAACCGACGCAGAAAGATCGATGCTGTGTTCATACACTACTCTCTGGTGGGTAGTTGTGTTTGAGTCTTCTCGTGAGAGTGCACTAGAGCGAACATTGGCAACGTTGTTAATATCGCCCGCCGCCTGCTCAGAAACGGTTGCTTTGATGGTGTAAGAAACCGTGCCGTTATTGCGAATTCGAACATCAGTGGCAGTTAGGTTGCCATTTCTGTCGTAGTCACCAGCAGAAGATAGAAAAGAAGCGGACGCGGAGATCTCTGCGCTTTCAAATGCATTCACTAAACCGCCGGAATCACCGGAAGTCATGATGTTCATGATCTCATCATTGACCTCTAACCCAGAAAGTGTGGAACCAGAGGTGTTGGTTAAGGTCAACGTGTATTCAATCTGGTTGCCGTTATCGTATTGGCCACTTACTGGTGACAACTGGACATCAAGCCCGGCTATATCCGCTTTCGCAGGCATAGCAATCAATACCATTAGGAACGACAAAAACGCACCACCTAGGGTGCGAATCAAACGACTAAAATCTTTCGACATGCTTACTTCTACTACCCAAATCAGCTAGTTAAGGAGAATTAAGATTAATTAAGGCGAATTAATCAGCAGAAAAGTTTAGCGAAGCGAATGTGATTACAGTCGGCATCTTTTGAGCGAAGAGTTTTTTAAATGCCTATTACGACCATGAAGAAAAACAATATGTAAGACAGGATTTAAGGGGGTAGCATTCAAAGCATTGATATATCGCTACAACTCGCCAAATCAGAACCAATGATTTTATAACTCTTTAGTTGATAAAAACTTATAAAATCGGTCAATAAGCAATCAATTTAAAATCGGGAAGGGAAATTTTTGTTGACATGAAAAACTAGGAACGCGCTATTTTAGAGCATTCCTAGTCGATAGAAATGGGACTTTTCTTAATCTAGCAAGCTGTCTTGATAAATCATTTTTTTACTCATTCCACCATCAACGACCAAGTTATGGCCATTAACGAAGTCATTCTCTGGGTGCGTTAAAAAAAGACACGCATTAACAATATCTTTTGCTTTCCCGACTCGACCTGATGGATGCTGCTGATGGTCAAAACTATCAAGCTCATCATACCCTTCAACCTGAATCCAACCGGGGCTAACCGCGTTGACGGTAATTGGCGTATCTGACAACGAAATGGCCATCGATTGTGTCATAGAGACCACACCACCTTTTGATGCGCCGTAAGCATCCCAACCAGATTCATTTTGATTCCAGCGCGTGGAGGCAATGTTGATGATTCGTCCATAAGGCTGAGCATGATTCAATGCGATAAATCGTCGGGAACAAGCAAACGCGCCTTTGAGGTTAACGTCAATCACACGTGAAAACTCTTCAAAAGTCAGCTGCTGAATGGGCTTGTTAAAGTTGGCGATCGCACCATTGTTGATTAGAACATCGACTTTGCCGTACTTTCCTTGGATCTCATCAAAAGCCTGTTCAATCTGCTCTGGTCGCCCTAAATCAACGAGGTGAAAATCCATATCTGAATTCTTGTTAGGCGCAATGTCTAGCACGATAACTTTTGCTTGTTGCTCAAGGTAAGCAAGAGCAAGGTGTTGACCGATACCTTGGCTACCGCCAGTAATCACGACCACTTTATCTTTATACATACAGAGTTCTTAATTGTTTTTAATAACACCAATTTTAGAGCCCAAACGCATAAAAAAATAGGCACGATTCTCGCAAAATCGTGCCTAAAGAGTGCTGAGTCAACAGCCGCTATTGTTGTTATTCGTTATCCAAAATCACCAGAGATGTATCGCTTAGTACGATCATTATCTGGGTGGTGGAAAATTTTATCGGTCGTGCCATATTCTTCTAACTTACCGAGGTACATAAAGCCGGTGTAATCAGAGATGCGCATCGCTTGCTGCATGTTATGCGTAACGATAACAATGGTGTATTTCTCGCGCAGTTCAGTAATCAAGGTTTCAATCGCTGCAGTCGCAATTGGGTCAAGCGCTGAAGTCGGTTCATCCATTAGGATTACTTCAGGCTCTAGAGCGATCGTACGAGCGATACATAAACGCTGCTGCTGACCACCAGATAAGCCATTTGCATCGGCATCCAGTTTGTCTTTCACTTCTTCCCACAAGTGCGCGCGTTTTAATGCAGATTCAACACGATCTTTGATTTCCGCTTTACTAAACGTACCTTGGATTTTAAGACCAAACGCCATGTTCTCGTAAATCGACATTGGGAATGGTGTCGGTTTTTGGAAAACCATACCGACTTTAGAGCGCAGCTCGTTAACATCGGTGTTGTTAAAGATGCTTTCGCCATCCAACAAGATTTCACCTTCTGCATACTGATGACCGTACAAATCATAAATTCGGTTCAAAGTACGAAGAAGCGTGGATTTACCACAACCCGAAGGGCCAATAAGTGCTGTCACACGGTTTTTGTAAATCGGCATGGATACCGATTTCAGTGCTGCATCTGCGCCTTTGTTGTAGTAAAAATTTAAGTTTTGAATATCCATACGATGAGTCAGATTTGCTGTCACATCGTTGGTATTAATGCTGTCTACCAAAGTGCTCATAGTTGGCCCGTTCATGTTGTTTGTAGTGACTGGGTTTAAAGTTGCCGTGTTCATGCTCTTCTCGCTTTAAATAGCTGCGGCAACGAGGTCGCCAGTACGTTAACAATCAAAATAAAGGTCGTGATAATCAGTGCGCCAGCCCATGCTAGCTCCTGCCACGATGTGTAAGGACTCATCGCAAACTGGTAAATCGTTACTGGCAAGTTTGCCATCGGTTTGCTCATGTCCGTAGTCATAAAACTGCTGTTTAGCGCGGTAAACAACAAGGGTGCTGTTTCACCCGAGATACGTGCGATAGACAATAGAATCGCGGTAATAATACCCGGTGCCGCAGCTCGGTAGCTCAGTTGAGTTATCACGCGCCATTTAGGGGCACCTACGCCACTGCCCGCTTCTTTGAGTGTTGGTGGAACAAGACGAAGCATCTCTTCTGTTGAAGCAACAATCACTGGCAATGCAAGTACCGCGAGTGCAATTGCCCCCGCCCAACCCGAGTAACCACCAGTTGGAACCACAATCAAAGCGTAAACAAACAGACCGACTAGAATCGATGGTGCGCTCATTAGCATGCCGTTAAGGAAGCGCAAAGACTCAGCGACTTTGTTGTCTTTGTCTGCCTCAGCAAGCCAAGTACCAGCCAGAACACCAATCGGTGCTGCGATTAAAATGCCCAAACCAGTCAGCATCAAGCTACCAATTAGTGCGTTTTTCAAACCACCTTGGCTGCCAGGACCTGGAGTCAGTTCAGTGAAGATAGCCAAACTCAAGCCCTTCACGCCTTCACCAACAAGCGTGTACAAAATACTGGCGAGTACAAAGACACCGAATGCGGCTGACAAAGAACAAAACGCTAAGAAACTAAAGTTCTTTAATTTTCTAGTATTCATGATGACTTCCTTAGTAAACGTCGAGCAAAGCCCATCACGAAGAAAGTGATAATAAAGAGCACAACGCCAAGCCCAATAAGTGAAGCGATATGAATTGGGTCTGTCGCTTCATTAAATTGCTGAGCAATCGTCGATGAAATTGAGCTCGCTGGCATAAAGAATGAAAACTCAATACGACTCGCACCACCGATAACAAAAGCCACCGCCATTGTTTCGCCAAGTGCTCGCCCTAGGCCTAAGATGCATGCGCTCACCGTTGCATTTTTCACTTTTGGGATAAGAACTTTGGTGATCACCTCAAATGGTGTCGCACCTGTTCCATACGCCGCTTCACGAAGTACATCAGGGACCGATTTAAGTGCGTCACGCGTCAATGACGTCATGATTGGCAGAATCATAAATGAAAGGATAATGCCCGCCGCTAACAAACCGATACCAATCGGTGGCCCATTAAACCAGCTACCGATCAAAGGAATATCAACTAAATGCATGCCTGCCCACATTTGGAACCCTTCTGAGAACCAAGGAACAAAGACAAACAATCCCCACATACCATAGATAATGCTTGGTACAGCAGCGAGTAGCTCAATGGCTTTACTCACTGGCTGACTTAGCCATTTAGGTGCCAGTTCAGCGAGGAACACTGCCGTACCTAATGCGATAGGTGCAGCAATAACAATAGCGATGAAAGAAGTAACAAGTGTGCCGTAAATTGCAGAGGCAGCACCAAATTGACCATTAATAGGATCCCAAATATCTCTAAATACAAAGCCAGGGCCAAATTCTTTAAAAGCAGGCCATCCACCTTCAATTAGTGATAATAAAATACCAATTAGGGTCACAAAAATTAATAAAGCACTCGCGAAACTCAATTTATTAAAAACCGAATCACCATTTACTTTATTTTTAATAGCTAATGTAGTCATAATATTTTATTCAGTTGTCTGGAGAACATATTCCCCAGACAACTTAATGAATTATTGAATAATCGCTTGGCCGTCTGATTTCAAACCATTTTTCCAAGTTTCGTTAACCATGTTAACTACCTTGCTTGGCATTGGGATGTAATCTAACTCTTCCGCAAGCTCACCTTGCTCATAGCTCCACTCAAAGAACTTCACGATTTCTTTTGCTTTGTTCGCATCCGATTGGTCTGTGTGCATAAGGATGAACGTAGCAGCCGTCATTGGCCAAGAATCAGCACCTGGCTGGTCGTTTAGTAGAAGGTGATAACCTGGTGCATTTTCCCAATCAGCGTTAGCTGCAGCTGATTGGAAAGTGTCCATACTTGGGTTTAGGAACTTGCCTTCTTTAGACTGCATTTGGGTGTAAGCAAGGTCGTTTTGCTTAGCAAATGCGTATTCCACATAACCGATCGCACCGCGAGTACGGTTTACAAAGTTTGCTACACCTGCATTACCGTTACCGCCAATGGTTGTTGCTTTCTTTGGCCATGTGATGTCTTTACCAACGCCAATAGATTCGTGCCATTCAGGGCTTACGCGGTCTAGGTAATCCGTAAAGTTGTAAGTCGTACCAGAACCGTCCGAACGATGCACTACGTAGATAGGTTGATTTGGTAACTTCACGCCTTCGTTTAGCGCTGCAATCGCCGGATCATTCCAGTTCTTGATATTGCCTAGGTAGATGTCAGCAAGCACTTCACCTGTTAGCTTAACTTCACCAGCATCGATGCCTGGGATGTTTACTACAGGAACAATTGCCCCCATCACCATAGGGAACTGAATCATGCCCTCTTTGTTCAACTCTTCAATAGTCAACGGCGCATCTGTCGCACCAAAGTCTACTGTGTTTGCTGTGATCTGACGGATACCGCCGCCAGAACCAATCGCTTGATAGTTAATCTGAACGCCCGTTTCCTTTTGGTACTGCTCAGCCCACTTCGCATAAATTGGATGAGGGAATGTCGCACCAGCGCCATTGATCGTTGTTTTGGCAGCAACGCCAAATGATGCTGCAACCAGAACTGAAGACACTAGAGCTGATTTCATGAATTTCACAATATATCTCCGATATAATTTAGCGATTAAGTTGGGCTAATAAAAAGCAACATTTAATTAGCCCAGATTAGTTTTAGTGTTCAAGTAAAACTAGGTATTGAAATAAATCCAACAATCAATCGGTGCTCACCAATCGACGGGTGCAGATTAGAAATTCAATATGACAGTTTTATTAAACATCGAAACTAAAGCGCACCATGTGAATAACAATTATCTCGGTAGAATTAATTATGATAAGAAAACTTCACACAACTTTTATAAAGTAAGTACAGATGTAAAAGGATATGTATGCAATGCACCATAATAAGATTGCAAATATTAAATATTGATGAAGGGTACGGAGTCATTTAGACTCAAACCATGGACATGTTACTCATCTTTAAGATCTACCTCTTCTATGGCTTAGCTTTCTTCGCCATCTTTTTTGCCATTCTTTTTCGAGACTTACGCAAAAGCCGGATCGCTATCGCTTCTGCTTTACCTATTCTTGCGTTATTTGGGTTCATTCACGGTTTCCACGAATGGTCAGAACTTTACTTGGTCATGTATGAGCATGAGTTCACGCTCACCAAGGGAATAGAGACTTTTAAGGTATTCAAGCTCTGGTTCTCATTTATTGCGCTTGGTGCTTTTGCATGGAAGATGCTGGATCTCACTGACTGGAAGTACATTAAAGCCATCAAATATGGTGCACTCACCGTGCTTACCTTATTCGTTATCAGCTTAATCGTTCGGTTCGGAAGTAACGAGTACGCAATTTACATTCACAACACCGCAAACCAAGTCCGATGGGTCTTCGGCTTGGGCGCTGGCGCAATCTCTGGGTTAGCAATGATGAGCTATGCGAACATCCTAGAAAAAGAAGGTCATGGCGCATCACTCCCATTTAAGTTAACCGGCCTTGCTCTGATAGCTTATGGCATTGCGGCAGGTGTACTGACCTCCGATTTAGGGCTTTGGGTACTTGGCGTTAGAATGGTTTGTGCCATTTGTATTTTATGCACCTTATGGATCGCACTGCGCGTGTTTGACGATGAAAAAAGCAAACAACTTGAAAGTAACATCCAACTCTCTCAACAAGATGCCAAACTTAAAGAACTTGGTGAACTGACTTCCGCGGTCGCTCATGAAATCAAGACGCCGCTTTCCAGCGCAACAATGAGTTGTGATTTATTGGAGAAACATTTACCCGACAACGAGGCCAGTCACAGGCATCTAGCCCGCATCCGTCACGGCTTAGAACGTGCTGCAGAGATCAGCCATGAAGTGCTGAATTACGCTCACCACAAACCAATCCAACGCGAAGTGGTTTCTTTGAAAAAGATCGTGGACCAAGCACTTTCTTTAAACCAATACCGCTTAGAGGGCTTCATTGTAAGTACTTCCCTTGATGACACGCTTAATGTCTTAGGTGATGCAGGCCAACTAGAAGAAGTGGTAACCAATATCATCGGCAATGCGATTGATGCTAGCCAAGAACACAAGCAACTCTACATAGAAACGTATCAAGACAAACTGGTGGCGATTCTCTCCATTTCCGACTGGGGAACTGGGATGCCACTGGACAAAATTGCTAAAGCGAAAACACCTTTCTACACCACCAAACCAAGGGGTGAAGGCACAGGTATGGGATTGGCAATCAGTAATCAAATTATCTTACAACACGGTGGCGAGCTAAACTTGAGGAACTCGAAGAAGAGTGACCACATTACTGGCTTAACAGTTGAAATCCGCTTACCAAGGAATATTGAATGACACTAAAACTCTTACTTGCAGAAGACGATGTTGAATTGCGAGAGGTCCTCATTGAGGCATTAACCTTGGAATCGTTTGAAGTGGTCGCGTGTGATAACGCTGAAGACGCACTAGATATTGCAAGCGAGCAACATTTTGACTTAGCTTTGTTTGATGTCGTGATGACAGGAATGACAGGGATTGAAGCCCTTTCAGCTCTAAGACGCCTACATCCAAACATTGGCATCATCATTACCACCGCTTTTGCCACTGTTGATGTCGCTGTCGATGCGATGAAGAAGGGTGCTGATGAATTTCTTACTAAGCCGTTCAACCTTGCTGCATTGTCTGTCACGTTAAAGCGTGTTCACGCAGAGCGGTCACCAAAGTCACCGCTTGATGAAAGAAAGCATGACCAGATTTTTAGTGCGCTCTCCAACCCAATTCGTCGTTCAGTGATAAAGCAACTCAAGATCCATCGAAAAATGAAGTTCATGGACCTCTGCCGTGTGGTTGGTATTGAGGACCACACCAAGTTCAACTTCCACCTAAAACAACTGGTCAACAGCGGTTTGGTTATTAAAGAAGATGGGCGAATTTACTCGCTGACAGAGCAAGGGCAACAAGTTCACTCCAGCATGCTTTAATACACCTTTAAAATGCATAAAAAAGCCGACTGAATGTCGGCTTTTTAATTTTAATTCGCTGTCCCGTCCTGAGATAAGTAACCAATTCGATTATTTTTGTTCGATTGGACGAATTACTTTACATGGATTTCCCGCAGCAACAACGTTTGGTGGCACATCTTTCGTAACAACACTGCCCGCACCAATCACCGAGTTTTCACCGATAGTCACACCTGGGCAAACAATCACGCCGCCGCCTAGCCATACGTTATCGCCAATAGTAATTGGCGTGCCAAACTCAACGCCCTCTTCTACACGGCCTTTAACATCCAAAGGGTGTCCTGCAGTGTAGATCTGTACATTAGGAGCAAATAGAACATTATCTCCAATATGTACTTCCGCCACGTCTAGTACGACGCAGTTAAAGTTCGCATAGAAGTTCTTTCCTAGTTTGATGTTTGAGCCATAATCGCATCGGAAAGGCGGTTCTAAATACGCCCCTTCAGAGTCAGGAATAAGCTCGTCAATTGCACTGCGCCATTCCTCAGTATCTGGAATGCTGTTGTTGATTTTCTGCAGTACTTTTCTGCATTCAATACGTGCTTGGTAAAGTTCTTTATCCCATGCATTGTATGGCTCACCAGCCAACATTTTTTCTTTTTCTGTTCTCATTGTTCACATCATCTCACACAAAATAAAGGCGCATCAAAACACATCCCAATCTCACAAAATGTGACCTCGTTAATGGATCATTTATTTACGTAATTTACGTGCGTTCAATGACGAGATTTCAAACAGAAGTTATCCGTTAGTCTTCTCGGAATGCGCGATTCATACTCTCGGTTAATGGTTTAACAAGGTAACTCAGCGGTGTTCGTGGCTCTGATAGAATCAACACTTCAGCGTTCATACCAGAAGTCAGTCGATGCTTGGCAACGTCCTCTTGAGCCAAAGCAATACGGGCAAGATAAAAGTCATCTTGGTTTTGCTCTGAGAGCTTATCCGCGGAGATAGTTAATACGGTGCCATCGAGAGGTGCTAGCGTTCTTGCATTCAAAGCCGTTAAACGAACTTGAGCATGCTGACCTGGCGTAATCAAATCGATGTCTTGTGGACTCACACGCGCCTCCACCAGCAACTTGTCATCTTGAGGAACGAGCTCAAGCAAGGTTTCCCCCGAGCCAATCACCCCCTTTTCAGTAAACACTTGCATGTTCACTACTCGACCGGAGATTGGAGCGACAATCGCTGTTCTTGCGACGACATCTTTTGCAGAGCCGTACTCCTCTTTGATCGAAACAAGCTCTGTCTTGGTGTTACGCAACTCTTCGACAATTTGATTGAGTCGCTCTAGTTTCAATTCTTCGATTTTTGCTTGGTTTTCATCTAATCGCTTGGCCACGGTCAAAGATTGACGGTCCAATTGGCTGAGCGTACTGCGGACTTCTGCGGCAAGACGTTTAAGTTGAAGTAAAGCAGATTTTCCTGAAAAGCCTTTTTGCACTAACGCCTGATTACTGGCAATCTCTTCCTCAATGAATTTCAAGCGCTCGCGTTCGATTACTTTCGTTGCATTGAGGTTATCCAATTCCAAATTCGCGCCTGAGATGCTCTGCGCAATGATGTTTAGTTTGCTGTCGAAAAAGCGCTTTCTCGCCTCAAAGATCTTACGTTGTACTGATTTCGCCTCAGCAACAATCTCTGCGTTTTTAATCGTCTCAATATCTTGCGCCCAGTTAATCTCCAGTAATTCATCGAGTTCGGCATTCAATCGATTTTCTTTGGCTAGAGTATGAATGTACTGACCACCAAGAGAATCTAATTTTGCATTTGCTTGACGCTTCGAAAGCTGGATAAGCAACTGTCCTTTTTCTACCAAGTCACCTTCTTGAACGTAAAGCTTTTCAATAATGCCACCTTCCAAATGTTGAATCTCTTGGCGCTTACTCAATACAGATAAATCACCGTAAGCGATAGCAGCACTCTCTAGCTTTGAGGTAGCCGCCCAGTAGCCTAGTCCACCCAAGAATAAACTTAACGTCAACACACCAAGTAGAATGGGACCTTTAAGTTTAAGCTCGGCCGTTGGCATAAAACGGAAAACGCTTTCCGCCGTCAGTTTGTTATCGGTTGGCAGTTGATTGCTCATTTCGCACCCTCGGTATATCTGTTCTTTCTTCTCCCATTAGGCGCTTTAACACCTCATCTCTCACTCCATACAATTTGACGCGACCTTCAGCGAGATACAGTAATCGGTCCATTTGGCGCAACGTACTTGGGTTATGAGCAATCACGATGACAGTGGCCCCTTCTGACTTAAGGTGCGCGATTAAACGCTGATATGATGCTTCGCCTTCTCCATCAAGGTTCGCGTTGGCTTCATCGAATACAACAACGGATGGATTGCCGTAAACGGCGCGAGCCAGAGCAATGCGCTGACGCTCTCCACCTGACAATCCACGTCCATTTTCGCCAATGACAAAATCATAGCCTTTGTTTTTCTTAAGGATAAGCTCGTGACAACCGGCTAACTGAGCGGCATGAATGACTTTTGCAGGGTCTTCATCTTTAAATCGCGCGATGTTATCTCTAATCGTCCCCGGAAACAGTTCCACTTCTTGCGCGAGATAACCAAAGTGGGCTCCTCTATCTTCAGAAGCCCACGAAGAAACCTCCATCCCATCTAGAGTAACCTTGCCCGCGAGCGGTTTGATGTTACCGAGAAGCAGTCTTGCAAAGGTCGACTTTCCTGTACCAGAGGGACCAATTACCCCCACGGAGACACCGGGAGGGATTGATAAAGAGATGGATGATAAAACAGGCTCTGTCGCGCCAGGGTGACGATAAGCTAAACCCGTAAATTCAAAATGTCCTTTCGGACGAGGCAGGGGCATGTCCGATTCATCTTGTTTAACGATCCTATCAATTTCCCACAACCGCTTATAAGCATTCCTAGCAGACATCGCACTGCGCCATGTTCCTATGGCTTGTTCCATTGGCGATAACGCTCTGCTCATCAAAATGGAACTGGCAATCATGGCGCCTGCAGTAATCTCGTGCTGGATCACCAACCATGCACCTCCTCCTAACAAGCATATTTGCAACGAGCCACGAACAAACTTAGAAAAATTAGCGAGATAGATCGACTTCCCCGCTACCGTCTGCTCTAACAAGTTGGATTCGTTTGCTTTCGCGTGCCATCGCTCTAGAAACGCATTCATCATCCCCATTGCGACAATCGAGTTTGCGTTTTGAGTGGCGATTTCAGCGTGATTGATATGCGAAATTGAGCGAACTTCACTCTCTTGTAACACCTTTCTTGTCACTAATTCATTGATGATTCCAAGGCTAAACAGAACAATCGAACCGCCTAAAGCAATGTGACCTAAAACAGGATGCAGCAAATAAACGAAAAGGATAAAAACAGGCGTCCAAGGCGCGTCCAACAAAGGATAAGGTGCCTGACTACTTAAAAAACTCTTAATGTTTTGTATATCCCTCAATACTTGGGATGTGTAACTTTTACCGGTATGAGTTTGATATTGGATACTACGCTTGAGCATAAATGCCGACAGTTTTGCATCCAGCCAATAGCCAAATGACTTACTCATTTGCGCACGAGCAATATCTATCAAAGACATAGTAAGTAGTGCCGCAAGGACAATAACGGTCAGCAAGAAAAGTGTATCGATTGAATAGGAAGAGATAACGCGGTTGTACACTTGGAGCATGTACAGAGGAATAGCAAGTACTAATAAATTTATGAATAAACTAAAACCAACCAGCAAGCCTATGAGCGTGCATAGTTTTTGTCTAACTTCTTTGAAAACCGTTTGTTGCACGATTATTTCCACATATTTTTATACATTAGGCGCTAGACTCGCTAGCGCCCAAAAAGGTGACTTAGATAATGAATAAGTCGCTGCCGTATGAGTTGATGTCCTCTTGCGTAACACCAAGCAATTTGACCGTTAGATCCGCGCCATCAGTAAAGACAGCATTGCCTTTAGCGTCATAAGTAAAGCTCAGATCAGCATATGATGTTACAGAGTCGCTGATGATATGCAGTGAATCTTCACCAATAGTGAAATCAACGACTTTCGCTTCCCCATGACCGCCAAATTTGTCGGTAAAGATAAACTTGTCTGCGCCACTACCACCAACCATTACATTGTCGCCAGAACCAGCAACCAGTAGGTCATCGCCTGTACCACCGTTTAGCTTGTTGTCACCTAGCAAACCGAGCAATAAATCACTACCCGTACCACCACCGAGGTAGTCGTTACCTGTGCCAGCCATTAGAATGTCGTCACCTGCACCACCAGTTAGACGGTCATTTCCCTCACCACCGACAACGAAGTCGTTACCACCGCCACCAACGAAAGAATCGTTGCCACCAAAACCGATAAATACGTCATTGCCACCGTCAAAGTCAGCGACCTGATGGTTATCACCCGCGTCACCATAGTAAGTGTCATTTGTGCTCATTTTATGTCCCTCTTGGCTTTCTATTTGAATAGACCTTTATTTCACGCCTGCTTAACTTCCTACAGACACCGGAAGTCTAATAAACAAAAGCATAGGAACAAGTTTGAATATGGATTGATATTTCAAACTAACAATATTATTAGCACATTAAAAACTGGTACTTTTAGATATAAAAGGCATTTAAAACATAAGGTTAAATCTAGTACTACAGGTTTCTTCTCGCCCAACTAGTGGCTTGCGTTCGGTTTTTGACTTCTATTTTTCGAAATATGTTGTAAAGGTGAGATTTAATAGTATGCTCGCTGATAAATAAAGAGTCGGCAATTTCCATATTTGATCCGCCTTCTTTAAGCATCTGTAAAACTTGAACCTCTCTTCGCGTGAGCTCTACCTCTATAGTTGGATCAATAATATGACTCGCTTCTTTGCCTTTATAATAATTGACAAGTTGATCAAGCAAACGACGCGATAGCCAATTCTCTCCTCCTATAATTGCACTTAAGCCTTGGCATAATTTCTCCATAGAATCACTTGGACCAAAAATACCTTTAACATTGGGCCAAGAAGCTAACTCCGATGTATCCAACTCATGCCCTAAATTGAGCATAATAGTACCTAATACTTTATCGCTATCCTTTAAATAAACTAAAGTATCAGATGGCGTATCTACTGAAAAATCTACCAACAGGAAATATTGTTCTGGAATGAGTTCATGATAGCTTGGATTTTTGCTATCGATAATCGTAATCTTGGTATCTGTGTTTTTTGAAAGCATCTCCTTGAAGTTCTCACTCTGCAGACTTTGTTGAGTGATCATTAGGATTTCAGGTTTTTCTTTATACTGTCCCATAATGTTTCTCATACTTTTATTGACTAAATATTTTAGATTAATAACTAGTTATAAGTATTTGAACTCATATCTAAGTGCTAGCCGATAGAGTAGAGTTATTTGCTACTTTTTTAAATTGCAATTTCGTTAAGATCATAAACAAAAAAAGTGTTTCTCATAAAAGAAACACTTTTTTAGAACGAGATAATTATATTAGATATAAGTCGCAAAGATTATGAAATCGATTGAAATAACCATATTTATTATACGGCAATCGAAAGATCAGACATATTCTCTTTAGCCCAAATTAATGCTTGCACTCTATTTTTCACGTCAATCTTCTTAAAAATATTATGAAGATGTGTTTTTACAGTATTTTCACTCACAAATAACTGTTCTGCGATCTGTTGATTCGAAGCACCCATTGATAAGAAGGTAATTATTTGCTGTTCTCTTTTAGTTAAAATTGCGGGAACGTTCTTATTAAGTGGTCTGCTGTGTCTACGTAGATGAGTAATGTACTGTTGAGAAAACTTGCGGCTAAACCACATGTCACCTTGTAATACTTTACCAATTCCAACTTGAAGAGTGCTTATGTCATCCGATGTGTAGAATATTCCCGCGAGCGTTTGCCATACAAATAACTCTTCCGTAGAAATAGACTTGTCACAGTTTATCAAGACCTCAATAGTGTCTTTAAATGTAGCTTTCTTAAATTCCATGTAGTGAGAGAACACTTCATCGGTAATCACACTGTAGTCCAACACGATTGCTGAGGCGGGATTTTGCAACTCTGCTTGGGCAGCAAGCTTTTCAGGTGCGATTAGACTTACGTTGATGCTGAGCTTCGTTTCGAGCACATCCTTCAATAAAGAGGACTGTAAGCTGTCCTCAGTTATTAAGATCACGTTCCTTGTATTTTGATGCTCCATCTTGTTCGCTGCCCTTTAGTTATTTTGATTGAAATAAGCAATAGATTTAGTTAGAGCGGCAGCATTGTCAAGTATGAAAAAAAGTAGTAACAACTAATAACTTATTGATTAGTAAATAGTTGCAAGGCATGAGTTAAATGGCGGGTATTAAAAAAGGGAGTATGAAACTCCCTCTTTATTAGTGCACTGGCACCGAACTTTTCTGATTGAACTTACCAAAGTATTGCTCAAGGATTTCTGGTGTCAGCTTTCCTTCAGCCTCTAGCTTTTTAAGCTCTGCTACGATTTCCTGTTGTTCTTCAAGAGATGGCAGCTTAACCTCTGGTTCGTCACCAGCTTCTTGTGAGATCAGTTCTAGTTCTTTTTCGAAATCATTCATAGTACTTACCTAAAATATCGAGTCATTAAACTTGTAAACTAGCCCTATTCTATCCAACTCTACAGCTTGAAGCTACCAACCATCTTATCTAGGCGAGATGACAGCTCTTGTAGATCTCGGCTTGCTCCAGCCAGTTCTTCTGCTGTTGCTGTTGTCATCTCATTGATAGCGTTAATTTCTTCAATGTTTTGGTTGATAGTGTGCACCACTGTCGATTGCTCTTCTGTCGCTGTCGCAACTTGGGTGTTTCTATCTGAAATATCCGCAATACGCTCAGAAATATTCATCAGTACATCAACCGCTTCATCTGTTGATGCCACACCTTCAAACGTTACCGCTTTACCAGCTTCCATCGCGGTCACTGCGTCTTGAGCATCACTTTGAAGTTGGTTGATCATCTTCTGAATCTCTTCCGTTGAATCAGCAGTACGAGATGCTAGATTACGCACTTCATCTGCTACCACCGCAAAACCTCGCCCTTGCTCACCTGCGCGTGCTGCTTCAATTGCCGCATTCAACGCAAGTAAGTTGGTTTGCTCAGAGATATCGCGAATCACATCCAGAATAGAGCCAATGTCTTTGGTTGTGGTTGCCAGTTGCGTCACTACCATGCTGGTCGTTTCTACGTCATCAGCAAGACGACTAATCACTTCCTTCGCTTGCGTCACGACTTGGCGACCTGTCTGCGTGTTGTCAGATGCTTGGTTTGCAGTATCTGCCGCTGTTGCTGCGTTTGAAGCAATCTCGCTGATCGTCGCACCCATTTGGTTAATTGCGGTCACGACTTGGATCGTTTGGTCACGTTGTTCTTGGCTGTTGTCATGAGTTGAAGTCGCTTTGCTAGAAACACTATCCGCAGCCTCACTTAACGCACCACTGGTTAGAGACACTTCTTTCATGGTTGCGTGGATCTTCTCAATAAAGCCATTAAAGCCTTTTGATAGCTGAGCGATCTCGTCGTTACCCTTGATTTCAATACGTTGAGCAAGATCGCCCTCACCTTCACCAAGATCGGTAAATCGGTCTGCAATTTGGCGAATTGGGTTAGTAATGCTGTTTGCTAACAGAACGCCCATTGCGATGAAGATCAGCGCGACGATCGCTGTTGTGAACAACATTTTCTCTGCAGTTGCATCAAGATCCGCAAACACTTCATCGACAGGTACAACACCAACAACAAACCAATCCATCGAAGGCACATACAAGCTAGACACGAACATGTCTTGGCCTTCAAACTCTGTTGTCACTAGATTGAAGTGACCTTTGTTAAGTAGCTGAGAAGCTTCACGTCCAAACAATTGGCTAATAGAGGTTTTGTTTTTGCCTTGCTGACGGTGGATCTGGATATCACCTTTGCTGTTGGTTAGAAAAACATAGCCTGTTTTCTCAATCTTAAAGCCATTCAATAGCGACACCATATCATCCATCGACTTAGACAGACCTGACATCGATACGCCATTCACATCTTGGTAGTTAGTGAACATTTTCACATCGCCATTCGCTTCTTGGAAAACGCTTACCGAAGTGTCTTGACCAGAAGAAGTAAAACCAAAGAACCACGCATCTTGCGAACGATTAAGCTGGCGTAAGAAACCGTTTTGGTTCCAGTAATATGCTGTTTGTCTGTTTGCTACCGAAGCGTCGTTCAACTGATATTGGGACTTCACATTGTTAAGCTGTTGAACGAGTTGCGCTTCTACCATTGGGTTGCGATCTGTCGTCGAGAGCGCTTCAATGACGAATTCGTTCGTGGCAAGTTGCTTTGCCGCTTGCTGCATTTGTACAACTTCACGGTCAATTTCAGTATTAATCTGCTGCAACATTGCAGGTAATTCAATATCGATTAAGCGATGACTTAGCACTTCACGTGCGTGTCGCTGTGCCATGACACCGACAATGATGGTAGAAGCGAGCACGGCAAAAGTAATACCGATGACAACCTTCTGTTTGATACTCAGGGAGTTAAGTTTCAACATATCTGGACCTTTAAAAAGAATCACTCGTTATCTGTATTCTAAACAGGATAAAACTGGATGCATAACAACTCGCTATGCACGGCTTGAAACTTATATCGACCTTCCCCTACAAAACTAGAGAAATTTCTCACAAATGTATGCAATTAAAATGCAATGGAAACTTAAATGCGTGACATTAATCAATCTCAGCTAAAATTTCTTTCTTTTGATCATGAACTTAACATCATCAATTGGGCAGTCCGGAGCGAATAAAATCGTCCAACTTTTCGCCATTAATAATATCGATTCGACGATAGCCAATGCTGATGATTCCTTGTTTAGCCAACTGTTGTAGTGAACGACTTAATGTCTGGCGTGAACACCTTGAAAGGTGAGCTAATTTATCTTGAGTGTATAAAATAGGAGCGTTGTGCCCTCTAGACGTATTCAATCGACTAACCAACGCAATCAATTTAGCGACTCGATACTCATTTTTTAGCAACACGGATTCTGTGGTCCACTCCATCAAAAGCCTGAAACGGACGCTGATTTCATGGATTGCGATTTGATAAAGTTGAGGATAACGCGATGCGATATCGCGCATTTTCTTCACTGGTATAGCGATGGTGAGCGTATCAGAAGTAGAGTAAAAATCATGTTTTGTTGGTTGGTCTTCAAAACAGCCTAGCCACGTCAACCAACTTCCTGGACCTAAAATCGCAATGCAGGCCTCTTCCCCATTTGCATTACAACTCACCAGCTCGATATGACCGGACACAACAAGGCGCATGGTATCTACCTTGGTGTGGGCTGAATTTAGCAAAGTAGGCACTTTATAACTCTCAACTCTAGCTGCGAGTACCATTTCGTCCACTGCCTTTCTATCCAACTCTGCCAACGTCGGATCTGCATGCAGTACTTGGTCAGTAAACACAATGGGATCTTCTTGGCTCAATGAATGACTCAAGTGAGATTGTAAGATTTTAGACATTGTTCGAATCCTACCTCTGATACGTTGTTAATTAATTGTTACAGAAAGACTAACAATTAATCGAATAAAAATACCAGAGAAAAACCACAAGGTTGTGGGACGAGGATTTAATTATGCTAATGCCATGCGTAACAACTCTAAGCCGATGGATACGTACGACCGCCATCACAGCAATGTATTTTACCATTGCGATTTGGACGGCAACTTCTGTTGCGAGCGACACCTTTGAGGGTATTCCCGGAGAAAGAACTTGTTTCTTTCGTTATGGGCCAGTTTCAGCCGATCCTTACATTAACGTTGCCTACCCTGATGCCGCGGTAAAATATTGGGGAGCAGCATTTACCGTACCTAAAGGGGCGAAACTGAAGCTAGAAGGTCAATTTCCCCATGCTCGATACATGTCACTGATTAGCTATGATGATCGAGGAAGGCCGGTTCAATCTCTTCCAGATTACATGATTAAGCCAAGCCAAAGTAACGTGAACCCTTTTCGTGAAGGAAGCCAAAGGGATAGCGTTTTCAGAAACTATGCTGTAAATGTGCTCGATTACGAACCCAAAGACGATTACACCGCAGGACAAATTCGTGAGGGAGTCGAGTCAGACCAACTGCATGCACCAAAATCTTCTGCGAATCAGCAAGTGCTGATTTATCGAATTTACGCCAAAGACGAAAATAGCGATGGAACCGCAAACGTATCCTTACCTAAACCCATCCTAACCCTTGCCTCTGGTAAAGAGCTGCGTGGTTCTGAAGCGTGTGCAGCTTTGAATAGTGCCCAACCCTTAAAGGCACAACTCAACGCCCTTGGAATACCTGTCGAGAAATATCGTAAACTGGTCACCCAACCAAATAAGCCAGCAGGATTCCCCGCGACGAACCCTTCTACTTGGCATATTCAGTTAGATCGTCAGAGCTTGCTTGGCATCTACACGGGGAAGATCAATCCTGAGGCGCGTCGTAGTTCAGGTGGTTTCTATCCAAACTTAGACAATAACTACATTAGAACCGTAGTGAATCGTAAACATGGTCCTGTGTATGTTTTGCGCGCAAAAGCTCCAATAACCCCGAAAACGTTTCATGGCGATAAACAGATGACTGGAGGTGAATTGCGTTACTGGTCGGTATGTTCGAACAAAGGTTTTGCGGTTACCAAAGTCAACGATTGCCTATACGACGAGCGCATCCCCGTCGACAAAGATGGTTACTATACCATTGCCGTAAGTCGCAAATCAGACAGGCCTCGCAATGCTTTTACTCAATGTGGTATTGGTTGGCTTCCAATGGCTGATGATGGAGATGGGATTGTAGATAAAGATGCATCAATAGTTCAAATTCGTCATATGCTTGCCTCACCTAAATTCGAGCATGCCATTCAAAATATCCAACAAGACAAAGACATTGCCTCCGTGATGCGCGAGTACTACCCGAGAACCTTCTATACCACCACTAACAACTTTGAACTGATGTTCCCTTGTCATCAAAGTTAGTTACTCCACTCGCTTGATTCCTATGGCAGGTATCCCCCTTCCTGCCATTCCTAATTCAAATACAGACTGATATCGAGGTAGCCATGACTCTTAAGCTACTGTGTTTGCTGTTGTTCGTTTTTCTCGTCGCAACAGTGTACGCATCACCAACTTCTCACTCTGAAAGTAATACGGAACTGGACGACCCTACTGCACTCAGTTCATTTGTCGGGCTCCGTTCTGGTAGCAATGGATACGGTGCCATTGGCCAACTGAGTTTCCATCATCCTGATAGCGCATTTGGTCATAACAGTTTCCTTCAATTTAAAGACGACTTTGAAACCGTGCATTTACGCCACTTCTCTATTTATAAACCAACAGGGACAGGTTTGTTTGTCGATGCGCAGCGCAATAATACCAACCCAATTCCTATCAACCGTGCTTCTTTTGGGGCAATTCAAGTTATTCTTGTCACTGAGACATTACGCATTAATCCTGCACTCTTGTATGGTTCAACTTGGACAGACGATAAACGAGCACGACAAAGCCTGCTTCCCGACACACCCATTATTACGCTTTATAGCTTCATTCGCTGGCAAGTAAGCAGTGACTGGTTTGTGAACTTAGTGCCTCAATACACCTACAGTGTTGGAGGCAAAAAAGTACGTTTGTTTGAATTGGTGACTCAAGTTGGCCACAACATCACAGAAGAAGCGACGGTTTCAATAAATGCGGATGAAGATGACAATTTTTGGCTCACACTCAAGCACGCATTGTGAGCTACCGTATGGTTAGAACGTCCGATACACCGAAGACTACGTCAGAACCTTGTAAAACATAGCAATACCCCAATATTGAAAAGATAAATTACACGGACGTACTGGAACTTTTCCCCTTGAGAAAGTGACCAATACTCAAAACAAGAATCATATGGATACCAGAGAGTCCAAAAAATGCACAAAACAAACTTCGAAACTCTTCAAAGCTACTTAGAGTCTCAGATCATTGGTCAGCATGATCTGGTAAAACAGTTACTTATTGCTCTACTTGCCGATGGGCATATCTTGGTTGAAGGTCCTCCAGGATTGGCCAAGACCCGTGCGGTGAAATCTCTATCGGATTGTGTAGAAGGTGATTTCCACCGTATTCAGTTCACACCAGACTTACTGCCAGCCGATTTGACAGGTACCGATATCTTCCGTCCAGAAACGGGCGAATTTACTTTCCAGTCTGGTCCTATTTTCAACTCACTGATCCTTGCTGATGAGATCAACCGTGCGCCAGCTAAAGTGCAAGCCGCGATGCTTGAAGCAATGGCTGAGAAGCAAGTGACAGCAGGACGAAACACATACGCACTCCCAGAGCTATTTTTGGTGATGGCGACTCAAAACCCAATTGAGCAAGAAGGTACTTACCCGCTGCCAGAAGCGCAGCTTGACCGTTTCTTGCTACACCTTGATGTGGATTATCCAGATGCGGAACACGAGTTGGCTATCTTGCGCATCAACCGTGGTGAGGCAAAAGGCGAAGCAACGATTGAACGTCCAAGCTTGAGCCAAGAAGACATTTTCACTGCACGCAAAGAAGTGCTCAACATTCACATGGCAGACGCGATTGAGCAATACATCGTTCGTCTTGTGATGGCGACTCGACAACCAAGCGATTACGACTCAGAGCTTGCGAAATGGCTATCTATGGGTGTGAGCCCGCGTGCGACGATCGCCCTTGACCGTTGTGCTCGCGCTCATGCGTGGTTGGCAGGTCGTGACTTCGTTTCACCAGAAGACGTTCAAGCCATGGCTTACCCTGTGCTACGCCACCGTCTATTGCTTAGCTACCACGCTCAGGCAGAAGGCATTACAGCCAATCAGGTTATCGACAAGCTTCTTAATCTTGTAGGTAGCGCATAACGTAGGTAGGTGACATGTCTGCATCATATGCATTGCCACCTCATGCGAATGGGGTGACATTAACCCTTGAAGAGCTGCTTCAATATCGCACTCAATCGGTTCGTTGGTTGCCACCAGCACAGAGTATTTGGTCGCAAATGAGTGGTAACCATACCAGCCGTCAAAAAGGGCGCGGTATGGACTTTATGGAAGTACGCCAATACCAAGCGGGTGATGACATTCGCAGCATCGATTGGCGAGTCACGGCTCGAACGGGAAAAGCGCACACCAAGTTGTTTGCTGAAGACAAAGAGCAAGCGGTGATTTTGTACATCGACTTGAGCCCAAGCATGCACTTTGGTTCGCAATATGTATTGAAGTCAGTTCAACTGGCGCATTTCGCTAGCGTCTTGATTTGGCTGACGTTAGCCAAGAAAGACCGCATCGGCGCGGTGATAGATGATGGTTCCCAGTGTATTGAGTTCCGCCCTTCTTCTCTTCAAAAACAAGGGCTGAGAATTCTTGACGCGATAGTGAATACTCACAATCAATTGCTTACGAATCAACAAGCTGACAGCACGCGTACGCTGCCTTACATGAGCGCAATTGAAACGCTACACAACCTGGCACCGAAAGGCAGTGAGCTCATTCTGCTGAGCGACTTTGCTCAAGTGGAAGAGAAAGAGTTGGTTCAACTGCGTCGGTTAAAGCAACACAACAGCGTTCGCGCGGTTCAATTCTATGATCCCTTAGAGCGAGGCGAAACCGACTTCCGAGGCCAAGCAAAAGCATCCGATGGTCATCGAAGTCAGTGGTTCAACTTCGGCTCGAAAGGAGAACGCCAAGAATTGGAGTCTCACTTCGTTAAGCATCAACAAGCCATTAAACAGCAGTGTCATTCAATGGCAATTCCATTTAACAGTCTGTCGAGCGGGTTACCGCTGGTTCAGCAGTTAAGCTAATCAAAGCAACAACATACAAATCATTCAAGCAGTAGTAATAATAATGACAACGAATAATCAAAGCCTAAACCTTGAACCTTTAATCCTACCGAATGCACCTGATTGGTTCCCACTTGCTTGGGGATGGTGGGCTGTTCTGGGCGGTGTAGTTCTCTCCATCTTAATCGTCGTACTGTACTTAAGATGGCGTACAAAGCGTCTTGTGGCTAAGAAGACCGCATTGAAATTGTTGGCCAATCCGATCACACCACACACACCGTCTTCTGCATTAGAGGTTCTTCGTCAAGCGGCTTTGAGTTACTTCCCTCGTGAAGAAATCGCGCCATTAACAGGTTCTGCTTGGTACGAGTTTCTTGATAGCTACACCAAAGAAACTCGATTTGTCGATAAACAACAACAGTGGCAAGCGGCGCTGTATCAAAAGTCTGGTCAAGAGCAGCATCAAGCCTTAATTGATGATTGCGCTTTCTGGATTGAAACCGCATTGCCACCAAAGAAAAAGGCAAAAACTCGTGACTGAGGCAACTCTCGTTTCGAGCCTCTCTCAGTGGTTGAACATTGAGTTTGTCTGGTGGTGGGCATTATTGTTACTGCCCCTACCTTGGCTGATTTATAAGTTCTTCCCTGAAGAGACTCAGCAAGCTGAAATTAAGCTGGCGTACCTGCCAGACAACAAACACAGCAACAAACCAAAACAGGTCGTGCAAAAATTCCTGTCTATTGGCGTATGGGCTCTGTTGGTTGTCGCTTGTGCTCGCCCAGTTTGGTACGGCGATCCGGTTGAGTTCCAACCGAAATACCGTGACATGATGTTAGTGGTCGACTTATCTGGCTCTATGCAGAAAGAAGACATGAATGACAACGGTGAATACATAGACCGTCTAACCGCCGTCAAAAGAGTCTTATCTGATTTCGTAGAAAAACGCCAAGGTGATCGATTAGGTGTGGTTCTATTTGGTGATCATGCATATCTACAAACACCGCTGACCGCTGACCGTAAAACCGTGATGCAACAGATCAATCAAACCGTCATTGGCTTGGTTGGCCAGCGCACCGCAATTGGTGATGGTATCGGCTTAGGCACCAAAACCTTTGTAGACAGTGACGCACCACAACGTGTGATGATCTTGCTCAGTGATGGTAGCAATACTGCTGGTGTCCTTGATCCGCTTGAAGCCGCTGAAATCGCTAAAAAATACAACGCAACCATCTACACCGTAGGTGTGGGCGCTGGTGAAATGATGGTGAAAGACTTCTTCATGACGCGCAAAGTCAATACCGCCTCAGACCTTGATGAGCAAACGCTGACCAAGATTGCAGAGATGACAGGTGGTAAATACTTCCGAGCACGTGATGCTAAAGAACTTGAAACGATCTACGACACCATTAATCAACTAGAGCCAGTTTCTAGCGATACGCAAACTTGGCGTCCTCAGTCGGAATGGTTCCCTTACCCACTAGGTGCTGCACTTGTGCTTTCCGTGTTCCTGTTTGTTCTAAGGAGAAAACATGGCTGAGTTTACTTTCCTAAATCCTTATTGGTTGTTGGGTTTGCTCGTCATTCCTGTCGTTCTTGCGATTAACAGCCAATACAGAACCAAAAAGTCATCGTTGATTGCGCCCCATTTAGCCAAAATGCTCGGTCATTCAGTGAATACCAAGCATTACTTCGCCATTTGGGGATTAGCATGGGCGTTCGCTTGTGTTGCTCTAGCAGGTCCAAGTTGGCAATCCAACACTCGCCCAAGCTTTGAACTAAGCCAAAACCGAGTGTTAGTTCTGGATATGTCGCGCTCTATGTACGCAACGGATGTGAAGCCAAATCGCCTGTCACAAACCCGCTATAAAGCGTTGGATTTATTGCCGAAATGGAAAGAAGGCTCAACAGGTTTGGTCGCGTACGCGGGCGATGCTTATACGTTAAGTCCACTGACGACAGATTCCAGCACACTCGCTGGCATCATCGAAAACTTGTCTCCTGAGTTAATGCCTTATCAAGGCTCCAACTTACCATCAGCGATTGAAACCGCGCTTAGCCAGTTTACTCAAGCGGGTGTCAATCAAGGTGACATCGTCGTGCTGGCAGATGATTTGGATGACTCCGAATTGTCTCGCTCGTTAGCGTTATTAAACGGTAAAGACTTTCGTGTGTCAGTACTCGCTATCGGTACATCAACTGGCGCACCAATTGCTCTTCCGGATGGTTCTTTAATGAAGAGCCGACAAGGCAACACCGTGGTAGCGAAGACTAACCTGAAAAACTTACAGAAGTTAGCCAAGGATACCGGCGGATTATTTGTGCCAATTCAACACAATAACCGTGATGTTGAGAACATTGCCGCGTTTACCAATAACGCGAGCAACAACCTTGCAGCCAAGCAAAATGACGACGTAAAAACCGACTCTCGCTTGAACGGTGGTTTCTGGTTGCTACCTCTGCTGTTGATTCCTGCAGCCCTACTCTTCCGACGCGGCATGATTTGGGTACTGGTCGCCGCCGTATTACCGATGAGTTGGACACCGAAAGCAGAAGCAAATGCGTTCTTGAATCAAAACCAACAAGGCGAACAGCTTTATCAACAAGGTGAATACGAAAAAGCCCAAAGTACCTTTACTGATCCTAACTGGAAAGGCGCAGCAAGCTACCAAGTTGGGGATTACGAAAGTGCGATAGAAGCATTCTCCAATAATCCAAGCCTTGATGGCCGTTACAACTTAGCAAACGCACTTGCCAAGAACGGGCAGCTTGAGGATGCGGCTGAGCTTTATAAAAACGTAATTCAAGAAAAGCCTGACTTTGAAGCTGCGAAAAAGAACCTGTCGGTTGTAGAGGAGAAACTGAAGCAACAGCAGCAACAGCAGCAACAGCAGCAACAGCAGCAACAGCAGCAACAGCAGCAACAGCAGCAACAGCAGCAACAGCAGCAACAGCAGCA